>JAITTC010000096.1 GCA_031287285.1 Christensenellaceae bacterium | reverse complement strand
AGCGCGGCTCGAAGGCGCCCGAATCGAAGGGGCCTTTTTGCATAAAGGCCTTCCCGAGCGCGTAGAGGCCTTCTTCTGCGGGCACGAGCTTGTCGCGGAGCTCCTCCCGCCAGGCAGCGTGGGTGAAATCGCCGGTGCCGATCAGATTCAGCCCCTTTTGGCGCGCCCAAAGATCCAGCATCTCGGGCACGCAGTTCTTGCTGGTCGCCCTTGAGTATTTGGAGTGGATATGAAAGTCCGCAATGAACAAGGGGGGAGCCTCCCTTCGAATCGCCGCCGTTTAGGAGCATTGTAGCATATCGCGCAAACCCTTAAAAGCGCCGGGAGGCGCTTGACAGTGCAGCGAAAACCGCGTATAATAAGGGATATTGGTCAGCCATCAAACGCGTAGAATTCCAATTGGAGTTCTACGCGTTTTTATGACCGCAATTGCCTGAAATTCGCTTTTTTAAAGGAGGACGGTAATGGAGTTTCACAGGAAGCTGCCGCGCAACAGGCTGGAATTTGCGCTGTTCATGGCGATCGTTTCGATTCTATCCGTAAACATCATAGCGCCCCTGATTACCTGCTTTGAGTTTGGGTTCAGCCTGGGCACATATGGGAACGTCCTGCGGGTGCTGCCCGTCCTATGGCTGGTGGTAATCGCCCTGGTGCTGCTGACCCACAAGCCGGCGGAATGGCTCAGCGCGAAGATCGTGAGCAAGGGCGATAGCTTCCGCGCGACGGTCAAGATCAATGCCTTATGCGCGGTTTTTCTGCTGTCGATTCTTCTCACGGTCATCGGGGCATGGATAGGAAGCGGCAGGCTTAGTATGGAGCCGATCCTCGGGTTCTTTCATAAGTGGCCGCGCAATTTCGCCATCGCCCTTTTTGTAGAGATAGGGATTGCCCAGCCCGCCGCGAGGTTCGTCATGCTGAAAGTGCACGGATTGATCGATGAAAAAGCGAGAAAGCAAGAGCTTTTGGGCGAGGATTGACTAAAAGCGCCGCAGGCCTTTTGGGCTTGCGGCGTTTTTTTGCTGCTTTAAACCGGCTTGCCGTGGTCGATCAGCATCTTGTCGCGAAGCGGCTCGATGACGGCCTGCGCCACGTCCCTTTCCCAAGCTTCGCGCTCAATGTCTTCATACACCACGGTGAACGCGGTTTCCGGCGCGCCCATCGCTTCGCTTGCGGCCTTCACGATGGCTTCGGCCGCCCTCTTTTTGGTGCCCGCGTCCCTTCCGCTGAAGGCCCTGACGTGAATGAATGGCATGCAAATCCCTCCTTGGCGTATTTTACCCATCATAGCATTGACGGGTCAGGGCGGTCAATCAAAAAACAAGTTGACTTTGCGGCGATTTACGATACAATCTAAACGGGATCGCAGCGATTTTCTCAAGGAGGATTTATGCCAAATTGGATAATAAGCTTAAGCTCTACGGCTTCAATAACCTCACCAAGTCCCTGAGTTTCAACATATACGATATCTGCTACGCCAAGACGCGGCGCGAGCAAGAGGATTATATCGCCTATATCGACGAGCAATATAACTCAGAGCGCCTCACCGGCATTCTAACGACGCTGACGAAGATGATTGGCGCCACGGTTTTAAACATCGCCAAAAAGGATTATGACCCCCAGGGCGCCTCCGTGGCCTTTCTAATCGCGGAAGAGAGCATGGTGCGCTCCCTTCGGCCCGACACGATCCTCGGGCACCTCGATAAGTCCCACGTGACGGTGCATACCTACCCGGAGTATCACCCGGAGCCCTCGATTGCGACCTTCCGCGTCGACATCGACGTGGCCACCTGCGGCGAGATTACGCCGCTTCAAACGCTGGATTTCCTCATCAGCAGCTTCGATTCCGATATCATCACGATGGATTACCGCGTGCGGGGTTTTACCAGGGATATCAATGGGAAAAAGCTCTTTTTAGACCACAAAGTGACTTCGATTCAGGATTATATCGATTCCGCCACCCTCGAAAAATACGACGCGATCGACATGAACGTCTACCAATCGAGCCTGTTTCACACGAAGATGCTGATTAAAGAGGTGGACCTGCAGAACTATCTCTTCAACACCGACGTGTATGAGCTGCCGCCCAAAAAACGGCTGGAAATCACCAATTCCTTGCGCCGCGAGATGATCGAGATCTTCAGCGGCAGCAATGTTTATTAAGACCATGCGCAACCAAGCGGACGCGCCCATCATGCAGGCGCTTGAGAAACTGCAGGGGATGCGGGTGGTGCCTTTTGATGTTCCCGGCCATAAGCGTGGCAGGGGAAATGCGGAGCTTACGGACTTTTTGGGCAGAAAGTGCATGGCGATCGACGTAAACTCCATGAAGCCCCTCGATAATCTCTGCCACCCGGTTTCCGTCATACGCGACGCCGAGGAGCTCGCCGCCGAGGCCTTTGGGGCTGCCCATGCCTTCTTCATGGTGGGCGGAACAACATCTGCCGTGGAGGCCATGATCCTATCGGTCTGCAAGCGGGGCGACAAGATCATTCTGCCGCGCAATGTGCACCGCAGCGCCATTAACGCCCTGATCCTCTGCGGGGCCGTGCCGGTCTATGTGGACCCTGGCACCGACGAGCATTTGGGGATTTCACTCGGCATGCGGCTGCCCGCATTGCGGGAAGCCGTGGAGGGAAACCCGGGCGCGAAGGCCATTTTCGTGAACAACCCAACCTATTACGGCGTTTGCTCAAACCTTAAAGAAATCGTTCAAATAGCCCACGCCCATGGAATGAAGGCGCTTGTGGATGAAGCCCACGGCGCGCATTTCTATTTTGGCGCGGGGATGCCCCTTTCCGCTATGGCGGCGGGGGCCGATTTGGCCGCGGTCAGCATGCATAAATCCGGCGGGTCGCTGACCCAGAGCTCCTTTTTGCTCGCGGGACCCGGCGTGAACCTTGGGTATTTGCGCCAGGTCATCAACCTGACCCAGACCACCAGCGCTTCCTACCTTCTGCTCTCTTCCTTAGATATTTCGCGGAAGAAGATGGCGCTCGATGGGCTGGAAATCTTTAAGAAGGTGACGGCCATGGCCGAATATGCTCGCGCGGAGATCAACCGCGTGGGCGATTATTATGCCTTTGGCCGTGAGATCATAGACGGGGACTCGGTTTTCGACTTCGACCCCACGAAGCTCTCGGTGAACACGGTTAACCTGGGGCTGGCAGGTGTGGAAGTTTACGACCTTTTGCGCGATGAATACGACATTCAGATTGAGTTTGGCGACATGAGCAACTTTTTGGCCTATATTTCTGTGGGCGATACGCCGCAAAACATCGAGCGGCTCGTGGGGGCTCTATCTGAAATCCGCAGGCTGTACCGCAAGGCAAAGGGCGGCAAGCTCCACTATGAATATATAAGCCCGGAAGTGGTCATGACGCCGCAGGATGCCTTCTACGCGGAACGGCGGGCCGTGCCCATCGAAAAGAGCGCGGGGTTGGTCAGTGGCGAATCGCTCATGTGCTACCCGCCGGGCATCCCCATCCTCTCGCCCGGCGAGCGCATCAGCGCGCAGATCGTGGAATACATCCTCTATGCCAAGGAAAAGGGCTCTTTCTTGACCGGCACCGAGGATTTAGACGTCAAAAACATCAATGTTTTGGCAGGGAGGTGATCCACAAGTGCAGCTATGGTATAGCGAGGAGCACACCGAGAGCGTCAAGTTCTCGATCAAGGTCGACCGCCAGCTTTTTACGGGGCAGAGCGACTTCCAGAGGATCGACGTATTCGATTCCAAGGAGTTTGGGCGCTTTCTCACCCTGGATGGCTACATGATGCTGACCGAAAAGGACGAGTTCATCTACCACGAGATGATCGTGCACGTGCCCATGGCGGTCCACCCGGACGTGCGGAACGTGCTGGTCATCGGCGCGGGGGATGGCGGCGTCGTGCGGGAGCTGACGCGCTATGGCGGCGTGCGAAGCATCGAGCTCTGCGAGATCGACGAGCTGGTGGTGGAGGTATGCAAGAAGTACCTGCCGCAAACCGCAGGATCCCTCTCGGACGAGCGGGTGAAGATCCTTTATGAGGACGGCCTGCGCTATGTGCGCGACAAGGTGGATCTTTACGATCTCATCATCGTGGACTCGACCGACCCCTTCGGCCCCGGCGAGGGCCTGTTCACGAAGGAATTTTATGGAAATTGCTTCAAGGCGCTGAAGGCGGACGGCATCATGGTCAACCAGCACGAAAGCCCTTTTTACCCCAACGATGCAATCGCCATGCAGCGCGCCCATCAGCGCATCGTGCAGTCCTTCCCGATCAGCAGGGTTTATCAGGCGCACATTCCCACCTACCCCTCGGGGCACTGGCTCTTTGGCTTCGCGTCAAAAAAATACCACCCCGTAAAGGATTTAGACGAAGTGCGCTGGAATCTGCTGGGCCTTGGGACGAAGTATTACAACACCAGGCTGCACGCCGGCGCCTTCGCGCTGCCAAACTATGTGGAGGAACTGCTGCGCGATGTTGAGTAAGAATAGCCAGACCTACATGGCCTGCGACCGGGACTATGACGAGGCAGAAATCGTCTTGTTTGGCGCCCCTTTCGATTCCACAACCTCCAATAGGCCGGGCGCCAGGTTTGCAAGCCGCGTCATGCGGGCTGAATCCTGGGGCCTAGAAAGCTACAGCCCCTACCAGGACCTTGACTTGACCGAAAGCACCAGGGTTTGCGACCTGGGCGACCTGGAGCTCAGCTTTGGGGAAAGCGGCCTAGCCTTGGCGCAAATAGAGCGGACGGTCGAAGCCATTTTGAACGACGGGAAGCTGCCTTGCATGATCGGCGGGGAGCATTTGGTGACCCTTGGCGCTGTGCGGGCCGCCGCCCGGCGCATTCCGGGGCTTGCGGTGGTGCATCTCGACGCGCATACGGATCTTAGGCAAGACTATTTGGGCGCGGAGCTCTCGCACGCCACCGTGATGCGCAGGGTTTATGAATTGCTCGGCGAAAAGAGCATTTTCCAATTCGGCATACGATCTGGCGAGAGGGAGGAGTTCCTCTTTGCCAAGGCACATCTTTGCACCCGCCTGCACGACCTGAAGGGCATAGAGCGCCTGGAGGACGAGCTTTCGGGCCGGCCGGTCTATTTGAGCATAGACCTTGACGTGCTGGATCCTTCGGTCTTCCCGGGCACCGGAACGCCGGAACCAGGCGGCATCTCTTACGCGCAGCTGCAGGAGGCGATTTTGCATCTTGGGCGCCTCAACGTGATAGGCTTTGACTTGGTTGAGCTTTCCCCGCCCTATGACCCAAGCGGGATTTCGGCGGCCTGCGCCTGCAAGGCCTTGCGAGAGCTGCTGCTGAGCCTTTCTAAAAGCGCAAAAGCGAAACAATAAAATGCTAGGAGGAAACAACGTTGAGCAAAACACTGGTCATCGGCTGCGGCGGCGTTGGCTCGGTCGCCATCCATAAATGCGTGCAAAACCACGAGGTCTTTTCGGATATCCTGATCGCCAGCCGCACGAAGGCCAAATGCGACGCCCTTGCGCAAAAGCTATCCGGCGGAAAGACCAGGATTTCGACGGCCGAGGTGAATGCCGACAGCGTCCCCGATCTCGTCGCCCTGATGCAAAGCTACAAGCCGGATCTGGTCCTGAACCTCGCCTTGCCCTATCAGGATCTTTCGATCATGGAGGCCTGCCTGATCG
>JAITTC010000011.1 GCA_031287285.1 Christensenellaceae bacterium | reverse complement strand
CACCATATCGCCTTTTTCATCGAGGGCATGAACGAGAAAATCCTCGCCCTCGAATCAAACGGCATGGCCCTATTGCAAAGGGCCGAATACACGGGCGGGCGCTATGCCTATATCGACAGCGTCTCCCAGCTCAAAACCATCGTGGAACTGCTCGAAAACGACCCGAAATAACGAAAGGCAGCGGCGGGGCACGAAAAAGGATTTTTTCGTGCCCCGCCCGTCATTTCACGCCATGGCCAAGCGATTAAGCGCCTTCGCGCCCGTCGCGGACGCGAAAACCCGCATCCTCATCGTGGGCTCGATGCCCAGCGAAGCCTCGCTCTTGCTGGGGCAATACTATGGCAACCCCAAAAACGCCTTCTGGCGCCTGATCTATGCCGCCTTTGGCCAAAAATACGACGAAAGCTACGAGGCCCGCCTTGCCTTCCTGCTAAAAAGAGGCCTTGGCCTTTGGGACGCGGCGCAGAGCTGCGAGCGCGAGGGCAGCTTAGACGCGAAGATTCGCAATGTAGAATATGCGGATTTCGAGGGCCTTTTTTTGCGGTACCCAGGCATTGGGCAGCTGCTCTGCAACGGCGGCACGGCCTTCCGGTTATATCAGGCAGCAGCACAAGGCCTGGAGGAAAGGCCCTGCGCGCAGCTGCCCTCCAGCTCGCCGGCCGCCGCGAAATGGCGTTTGGAAGAAAAGCTGGCCGTTTGGGCGCCGTATTTAAGAGGGGAATGCTTTTTAAAGCGCGCCGAAAAGCTTGAATAGGGCTGCCCTTGCGGGAGAGCAGCTCTCCCGCACCCTCTCAGGGGTAACTTGCTGGTTATTTTTAGCCGCGAAACGTTCTTTGTTTAGCATTCCCCCACGAGACCGCCGCCGGGCGGGATTCAACTTAGCGCGGCCGTCTTCGAGCGAAAACGAGAAGAAAACGCCCCGATGCGCTTAAAATCCGACCAAAGCCGCCAAAGGGTTTCGACCAAAGCCGCTTAAATGGCAGCCTCGAGGGCAAGCCGGGGCCGGGCGCCGCGTACAGTGAGCGCGTTTTGAAACCCCTACGAAAACCGCGCTTTCGCGGGGAGAGGGAAGCGAACACCATCTCCGGCCAAAGCAGCCGATGGGTTCCAACAAAGCCGCTTAAATGGCAGCCCTGAGGGTGGGTGGGGGCCTGACGCCACATATAACGAGCCCTTCAACGAAGCACTATGGGAGGAATGGAGCCGGTGAACATGGTCGAGATCATCCGCAAAAAGCGCGATGGCGAGGCGCTTTTGGGCGAGGAAATCGCCTGGTTTGTGCGCGCCCTCTGCGCGGGAAGCATCCCCGATTACCAAGTTTCCGCGCTGCTCATGGCCATCTTCCTTCGCGGCATGAACGGCGAAGAAACGGCCGCGCTCACGCTTGAAATGGCAAAAAGCGGCGGCATGGCCGACCTTAGCGCCGTGCCCGGCCTGAAGGTCGACAAGCACTCCACCGGCGGCGTGGGCGACTTGACCACCCTGGTCGCCCTGCCGCTGGCCGCCGCCTGCGGCGCAAAGGTGGCCAAAATGTCGGGCCGTGCGCTTGGGCACACCGGCGGCACGCTCGATAAGCTTTGGTCGATTCCGGGCTTTCGCACGAATTTAAGCGAAGGCGAGTTCACCGCCCAGCTCAACCAAATCGGCTGCGCGCTGATCGGCCAAAGCGAGGCCCTCGCCCCGGCCGACAAGATCCTCTACGCGCTGCGCGACGTGAGCGCCACGGTCGAGAGCCTGCCGCTCATCGTTTCTTCCATCCTTTCAAAGAAGATCGCAGCCGGGGCAGACGCCATCGTCCTCGACGTGAAAACCGGCTCGGGCGCGCTGATGAAGGGTTTTGAGGACTCCATGGCCCTGGCCGAGGAAATGGTCAAGATCGGCAAGCTCGCGGGCAGGAGGATGCTGGCCCTCGTTACCGACATGGACGAGCCTCTGGGCCGCAGCATCGGCAACGCGCTCGAGATTCGCGAGGCCGTGGCCATCTTAAAGGGCGAAGAGGAGGGCCGCGCGGCGGAGCTCTGCCTTCGCATTGCCGCCGCGATGCTGGCGCTTGCCCTGGATCTGGCCGAAGACGAGGCGCTCAAGCGGGTTCGCGCGGCGCTTGAGGAGGGCCGCGGCCTTTTAAAGCTCAGGGAATGGGTGGCCGCGCAGGGCGGAAACCCCGCCGCGATCGACGACCCTTCGCTCCTGCCAGGCGCGAGGGTTCGGCGTGAGGTGAAAAGCCTTCAATCCGGCTTTATTACGGCGATTGACGCCCGCGCGCTGGGCCTTGCCGCAGGGGCGCTCGGCGCCGCGCGCGAAACGAAGGAAGCGGCCGTCGACTACGGCGTGGGGTTGGAGCTTTTGCGCCAAAGGGGTGACGCGGTGCGAGCAGGAGAGGCTCTGGCAGCCGTCTATGCCCAGAGCGAGGAGGCCGCACTGCGCTGCGAGGGCGATATCTTGGCCGCCATACAAATCGGGGAAGATGAGCCGAGGCCAAGGCCCCTCATTTTTGCCCGCTTTGAGCGAAAAGCGCCGCCAAAACACTCCATTTTGCCTTCATTTCAAAAAATTAACCCCTTCCCCGGATTTTCTTGTTGACAAGGCCGCGGCTCAGCCCATATACTAACCCATAACGCGAGATGACGCGGGATTTTCAGTAGCGGGAGAGAC
>JAITTC010000064.1 GCA_031287285.1 Christensenellaceae bacterium | reverse complement strand
TGCCCCAGCGCGAAGAAGCTGCTTGCGTCCATGGCGAAGTCACAGGCTGCGCTGGAAGAGATGGCCCGCTCTGGCGAAGTCTTGCTGCCGGGCTCTGCCTGGTTTTTAGAAAACTACCCTTATTTGGAGGAGGCATCGGAGGCAGCGCAGTCCGAAGGGCGGCAAAAGCTGCCCGCGGCCGGCAAATTGCCAAGGGCTTTTTTGGCCGTGACCGAGGCGGTCGCCCACCAGGATGCGCACATCGACGCAGAGCTTTTAAGCCTCTGCGCCAAGGCCTACATGGAGGTGCAGCCGCTCTCGATGGCCGAAATTTGGGCACTGCCAAGGCTTGCGCGGCTCGCGCTGCTGCGCGCCGCGGAAAAGACGGCCAAGTCGCTGGTGCTGCAGCAAAGAAGGCGGCGCGGCGCGGTGAGCTACGCGCGAAGAACCTGGCTGCCCAGCGGGGCCTTTGGCAGCATGCCGGCCGAAATGATGGACCCGGCTGCGATCGAGCGGGTCAACGAGCTTTTGCAGGGCGAGGAGGAGCTTCTTCATCGCTTTTCAGAGCTGCTCGCAGAAAAGGGCCTGTCGCTGCGCGGCCAGGTTGAAACCCAGCAGGAGCGTCAGGCGCTCGACAGGCTGCGCATGGCGGGCGCGGTGCAGTCCCTGCACCGCTTGGAAGAGATGGACTTCGTGCCCCTCTTCGAGGAGCTTTATCCGGCCGAAAAGATCCTGCGCGCGGAGGAAAGCGGCGTTTATGAGCGCTGCGAGTTTGAAACCCGCGAGATGCTGCGCCTGGCGCTGGCCCGCGTGGCGAAGGCGCATGGCAAGAACGAGGCACGGGTGGCGCGGCAGCTTTTATCGCTCAGCGAGCAGGGCGAAAACCCGGCCCAGCGGCAAACGGCTTATTATTTGACCGAAAACGACGGGCTTTTGAAGCTCTCTCGCGCGCTTGGCGGGGCAAAGCCAGGCTTCGGGCTTTGGCTGTGGACGAGAAGGCATGCGAAGGGGCTGTATTTCGGGCTGCTTTATCTGCTGGTCGCCGCGCTGTGCGCCTGCCTTTATTCCTTCGTGGATTGGCGGCTCGCGCTTTTGTCGATCCTGCCTGCCTTTTCGTTCGGGCAGAGGATTTTGGGCGGCGCGGTGAGCAGGCTCTTCCCGCCAAGGCTGCTTTGCAAGCTCGATTTTTCAAAGGGCATACCGGATGCCCACCGCGCGGCCGTGGTCACGCCGGTGCTGCTCTCGTCGCCAAAGCGCGCGGCGGAATGCGTTGAAAACCTGGAAAGACTCTATTTGGCCAACCCGCAGGAAGGCCTTTCCTTCGTGCTGCTGGGCGACTTTGCAGACCATGAGTCGGAAACTCGCGAGGACGACAGCGCCATCTTGCAGGCTGCGATGGAGGGGATGCACAAGCTGAATCTAAAATACGGCGAGCGCTTCTATTTTTTGCACAGGCAGCGCAAGTGGAACCTGACGCAGAGGCGCTACATCGGCTGGGAAAGAAAGCGGGGCGCGCTCAAGCAGTTTAACGAGGCGATTTTGAGCGGGGACGAGAGCGCCTTCCTCTGCGTGAACCTGCCCCTTGAGAACCTGCGCGAAACGCGCTATGCCATCGCCCTGGATGGCGACACCATCCTGCCCCCCGGCACGGCCGCGCGGCTGGTCGGGGCGATCGCCCACCCCTTAAACCGCGCAAAGGGGGTTCTGGCCCCCCGGGTGCAATGCCTTTACGACTGGAAGCAGACCCTTTTTGGGCGCATCATGACCGAAAACGGCGGGGTTGACAGCTACGCAACCGCAGCATCCGAAACCTATCAGGATCTTTGCTGCGAGGGCATCTTCGGGGGCAAGGGGATCTATCACATCAAGGCCTTCGAAAACGCCACGGCCCATCTGCCGCAGAACGCGATTTTAAGCCACGATCTGCTCGAAGGGCTGCTGGCCGGGGCCGCGCTGCTCTCTGACGTGCCGATCTTCGAAAAGCAGCCGCAGTCCCTGCGCGCCTGGGGCGCGCGCCAGCACCGCTGGACGAGGGGCGACTGGCAGCTTCTGCCCTTCCTTAGCATGCACGGCCTTTCGGGCCTTGGGCGCTTCAAGATTTTAGATAATTTGCGGCGCTCCCTGTCACCGCTTTGCGCGGTGCTGGCGGGGGTGCTCTGCGGGCCCTGGGGGCTTTTGACCATCTACCTAGAGATGGGTCTGCCCAGGAGCCCCGCATGGCTCGTGCGCCTATCGCTCCTTCCCTGGCAGGGCATGATGCAGCTTGGCGCCGCGCTCAAAACCCTCTGGCGGCTGCTCGTGAGCAGGCGCAACCTGCTTTCGTGGGTGACGGCGGCCGATCTGGGCGGCAGGCGCGAGATGAGCTCCGTCAGGCTGCTCTTTTGCCCGCTGGCGGGGGCGCTCTCGCTTTCGCCCCTGCTGCTGCCCGTCTGGGCGCTCGCCTTGTTCTTGCCCTTCCTCTTTGAAAGGCCGGGCTTTAAGCGCCGCTGCGTCGACAAGAAGGATAGGGAATTTCTCTTGCAGACGGCCAAGGAAACCTACGGCTGGTTTGAAACCGTTTTAACCGAGGAAGGCAGCTTTCTGCCGCCCGATAACGTGCAGGAGGCGCACGGCGAAAAGATCGACCACCGCTCTTCGCCCACCAATATCGGCCTTGCGCTCTGCGCGCAGGTCGCGGCACGGGACCTTGGGCTGATCTCGGCGCCTGAAATGGCCAGAAGGCTCGAAAGAACCCTGCTCAGCGTCGAGAAGATGGAAAAATGGAATGGACAGCTCTATAACTGGTATGATATTCGCGATCTGCGGCCCCTGCCGCCGCGCTATATCTCCAGCGTCGATAACGGCAATTTGGGCGTCTGCCTCCTGAGCTGCGCCGCCGCGCTGCGCGAGGGCGGCGAGAACGGCCTGGCGATGCGCTTTGAAAAGCTCTGCCGCGAAATGGACTTTAAGCCCCTTTATGACGAGGCGCGGAACCTCTTCTATATCGGCTTTGACGAGGGCGCAGGCAGGATGTCGCCCGGTCACTACGATCTGCTGGCCTCGGAATCGCGGCTTTTAAGCTTTTTCGCGATCGCGAAGGGCGACGCGCCGCCCAAGCACTTCCGCGCGCTGGGCAGGCCGCTGACTGGTGAGTTCAAGCGGCCCACGCTGCTTTCGTGGAGCGGCACCCTGTTTGAATACCTCATGCCGCTCCTCTTCCTTGAAAGCGCGCCGCTCTCGCTCCTGCGTGGCAGCGAGGAGGGCGCCGTGGAGGCGCAGATGCGCGCCGTAAAGAAGGATGGCGGCCCGAAGCGCCCCTGGGGCGAGTCGGAATCCGGCTACAATGCCTTCGACCTATCGCTCAACTACCAATACAGGGCCTTTGGCCTGCCCGCGCTCTCGATGCGCGGCGGGGAGTTTGACGACGTGGTGGTCAGCCCCTATTCGGCGGCGTTGGCCCTGCTGGTGGCGCCCCGGGCGGCGGCCAAGAACCTGCGCCGCATGAAGGAGCTTGGCTGGGGCGACGTTCATGGCTTTTACGAGGCTGCGGACTACAGCGAGGGCCGCTCCGGCGGCAAGGAATACGCGCTGGTGTTATCGCACATGGCGCACCACCAGGGCATGACCCTCCTGGCGCTGGAGGCTACCCTTGGCGGCAAGCTTCGCGGGCGCTTTACGGCGCTGCCCGGCGTGCAGGCGCACGCGTATTTGCTGGCCGAGCGCGCGCCCAAGGTCGCGCCGCCCAAGCGCAGGCGCCCGAGGCGCGAGCTGAGGCCGCAAAGCGCGCAAAGGGTGATGCGCGCTGGCTACACCGCGCCGCGCGCCTTCGCCACCGCGCAGCTGCTCTTTGGCGGCGGCACGAGCCTTCTGGTCACGGGCAAGGGCGTGGGCTTTGGCAAAAAGGCCGAGGGCAGCTTCTTCCGCGCAGATGAAGACGGCCTTTGCCTGCACTTTTATCTGGATGGCGAGCGGCTCCGCTTCGGCCGTGCCTTCCTGG
Organism: Christensenellaceae bacterium; assembly: GCA_031287285.1. GTDB lineage: Bacteria > Bacillota > Clostridia > Christensenellales > UBA1750 > JAITGM01. The sequence goes on along the minus strand of JAITTC010000064.1, from coordinate 3,239 downwards.
ACGTAGACAAGGCGCGCTTCAGCGCCGAAACCGAAAATTGCAGCTGCAAGGTCGAAATCGCGGTTTCGCCGGAGGATGGCGCGATCGTTTTCGGCGCGCAGCTGAGCTTTTCTTCCCCGCGCGAAAAGGTCGAATTCGGCGCGTATTTTGAGCCCGTCTTGGCGGAGGGCCGGGCCGATGAAGCGCACAAGACCTTTTCGGATCTCTTCCTGCAGGCCAGCGCAGCGGGGCCGGAGGGCCTGCGCATCGGGCGCAGGCCGCGCGGCGACGAGCAGCCCGTGGGCCTGCTCTTTGAGCTTACGGGCGATGGCGAGGCGCTCGGCATGCAGTCCCAAAGGATGGAGTTCATCGGCAGGGGCGGCAATCTCAACAGGCCCAAGCTCGCCTTAAGCGATGAAGAAGGCCTGTCGCCCACCCCGGTGGAGCCCTGCGCCGCGCTGTTTCGCAGCTGCAAGGCGGGCGATGGGCGGAGCCTTCACTTCATCGGCCGCATCGACATGCAGCCCGGCGAGCCCGGCGCGCCGGCTTCGCTGCCCATGGCGGTGGAGCGCGCCTTCGAGCTGGCCGCCATCCGCGCGCAGGCCGAAATCAGCTCATATGCCTTAAGCTCCGCGGGGCTTAAAACCGCTGGGCGCGCGCTGGCCGCGCTGACGCACCCGGCGCTTTGCGGGGGTGAGCGAATCGAGCATCTGCAGCGCTCCACCCTTTCGCAGGAGGGTTTTTGGCGCTTCGGGCTTTCTGGCGATCTGCCCCTGATCGTGCTCACGGCTAGCGAGCTTTTGGGCCTGCCGCTGGCAAGGGAGGTGCACGCCCTGCAAAATTACCTCGGCGCCAAGGGGTTTTTAACCGAGCTCGTCGTGCTGGACGAGGGGGGCGCGGATTACCGCCAGGGCCTGCGCGGCGCGCTCGGCGCCGCCTGCCCAAACGCCAAAATTCTGCCCGGGCACGAGCTTTTAGACGAGGAGCGCGCCCTGCTCTGCTCGCGCGCTGCCTTGCTTTTGCACGCGCCGGGCCCGGAACTCGATAAGCAGATCCCCCCGATCTTCATCGCGAGGGAATTTCGAAAAAAGGCCTTCTTTTTGCCCGAATTCGCCAAAATTCCGCTCGAAGAAATCGAGCTTTGCGATAGGTCTGGCTACGGGGGCTTTTCGCCCGAGGGCGAAAAGTACGTCATCACCGAAAGGCCGCCGCTGCCCTGGTCGAACGTGCTGGCCAACGAGGAATTCGGCTCGTTGGTGACCGAGAATTTCGGCGGCTATACCTTCTTTAAGAACGCCAGGCTGCAAAGGCTCACGCCCTTTTCGAACGACCCGGTTCTGGACCCGGCCGGCGAGGGCGTCTTCCTGCGCGACGAGGAAAGCGGCCAGATCGAGCGCTTTACCGAGCGGGTTTCGATGAGGCAGGGCGCCGTGGTGGGCGAAAGCGGGCGCTTGGGCCTGCGCGCGGAGCTGACGGTTTGGGTCGATCGCGAAAAGCCGCTGAAATTCCTGCGCGCGAGGGTCTTCAATGGCGGGCCGCAAAGGCGCAAGCTAACGCTTTGGGGCTTTGCGCGCTGGGTCCTTGGGGGCGACGATTCCGCCAAGGCCAGCATCATCACCTCGAGGCAGGGCAACGCGCTCTTGGCAGAAAACCGCTATGACGGCGGCTTTGTGGGCTTTTTATCGCTGGTTGGCGGGGATATCGAGGGCTTTAGCTGCGATGGGGAGGAGCTCAAGCAGGCGGAGGGGCTCGAGAAGCTCTCGGGGGCTGAGGGCGCGGGGCTAGACCCCTGCGCGCTGCTCCGCGCGCGGATGGAAATCAATCCGGGCGAAACCAAGGAGCTTTGCGTGGTGCTCGGCGCCGCCGAAAGCGAGGCTGCCGCGCTAAGGCTTCACGGCATGGCGGAGCCCCCGGTGTCGCTCAAGCGGACGCTTTCCTTCTGGGAGTCCTTCCTTAGCCGGGTGCAGATCAAGACGCCAGACGCCCGTCTGAACCGCCTTTGCAACCGCTGGCTGCCCTACCAAGCGCTGGCCGGGCGCTTCTGGGGGCGGACCGGTTTTTACCAATCCGGCGGGGCCGTGGGCTTCCGCGACCAGCTGCAGGACGCGGCCATGCTCGCCTACTACGATACCTCGATTTTAAGGCGGCAGATCCTGCTTTCGGCAGCGCATCAGTTCGAGGAAGGCGACGTGCAGCACTGGTGGCACCCGCCGCGAAAGGGCGTGCGCACCCGCATCAGCGACGATTTGCTCTTTTTGCCCTGGGCTGCCGCGCAGTACGTCCGCATGACGGGCGAAAGCGCGATCTTTAACGAGGAACTGCCCTTTTTGCGCGGGGAAACCCTGCCGGACGACAGGGAGGACCTCTACTTTGAGGCGGAGGAGGGCAGGAGCGGCAGCCTGATGGAGCATTGCCTGCTGGCCATTAAAAAAGCCGCCCAAACGGGCCCGCACGGCCTTGCGCTGATGGGCGGCGGCGACTGGAACGACGCGATGAACCGCGTAGGCAGGCAGGGCAGGGGCGAGAGCGTCTTCGTTTCGTTCATGCTGGCCTGGGTCATCCGCGAGTTTTTGCCCTATGCGCCGGAAGAAGAACGGGCCGAGCTGCAGCGCATCGGGCGCGGCATGGCGGCGGCCCTTGAGGAGCACGCGCAGGACGGCGATTGGTATATCCGCGCGTATTACGACGATGGAAGCCGCCTGGGCGGCAGGGGCGCGGGGGAATGCTCGATAGACCTTAGCTCACAGGCGCTGGCCGTGCTCTCGGGCGCCGTTTCACGGCAAAGGGCGCAGGCTGCCATGGATGCGGCGGTCGAGAAGCTCTACGACCCTTCCAAGAGGCTGTTTAAGCTCCTTGATCCCCCCTTTGACGGCCTTGGCAAGAAGGCCGGCTATATCTCTGGCTACCTGCCGGGCGTGCGCGAAAACGGCGGGCAATATACCCACGCGGCAGCCTGGGGTGTGCTGGCGCTCTGCCTCCTTGGCGATAAAAGGGCGCCAGAGATCCTTCTTGCCCTGCTGCCAGCCGGCCGCAACGAGGAGGAGTATAAGGCCGAGCCCTACGTGGCAGCGGCTGACATCTACTCCGGCCCAAATGCCGGCAGAGGCGGCTGGACCTGGTATACGGGCGCCGCCGCCTGGCTCTGGCGCGCCGCGGTGGAGGGCGTTTGCGGGCTGCGCGGCGGGGAGCTCCTCCCCTGCGCGCCAGAGCCCTGGGAGGAAATCGAGATCTCGCTGCACGGGCAGATCTACCGCTGAGAT
>JAITTC010000262.1 GCA_031287285.1 Christensenellaceae bacterium | reverse complement strand
GCTTCGCAGGCGCAGATAGACGCGGGCAGCGCGCTGGCCGGCATGGTCGCCCTGGCCCTGGGGGATCCCGCGGCAGAAAGCGCGCTGGCGGACCAAATCGAGGCGCAGCGGCCGGATCTTGCCTACGCGCTTCGCCAAGGGCAAGGCGCCGCGGCGCTTGCCGCCCTGCAGCAGGAATTGCAAGGCGCGCAGGCCCAGCTCGACGCCGAAAAGGCCAGGCTGCCGGCTGCTCAGGCGGAGCTTGATGCGGCCGCCCAAAAGCTTAAAGGCGCGCGCTTTCAGCTCGACAGGGCGCAGATTGAGCTGGAGGAAGGCCGCGCGGCGGGGCGGCTGGAACTGGCAGGCGCCCTGAAAAAGCTCGACGAGAGCGAAACGGCCTGGGAAGAGGGTCGCGCGGAGCTTGAGGACGGTAAGGCGGCGCTCAAAAAATCCCGCAGGGAGCTGCTCGACGGCGAAAAGGAGTTAAGCGACGCGGAGCAAGAGCTTCTGGACGGCGAGAAAGAGCTTGCCGACGCGAAGGCCGAATATGCAAAAAAGGAGCCGGGCGCCCTGCGCGACATCGCAAACGCAGAGGAAGAGCTTGCCAAGGGCGAGAGGGATTTGGCCGCCTTTAAGCTGCCGAAATGGTATGCTCTCCTCAGCGGGGAAGCCAACGCGGGCATCGTGGGCTATGGGCAGGATACCAGGCGCGTGGATCAAATCGGTTTGGTGATCCCCATCCTGTTCTTTCTCATCGCCATCCTGGTGGCGATGACCTCGATGACGCGGCTCGTGGATACGGATCGGAGCCTGATCGGGGCCTACAAGGCACTGGGCTACGGCGATATGGCCATCCTCATGCGCTATGTGCTCTATGCCCTCACGGCCTCGTTCCTCGGGGCGATTTTGGGGCTGGCCGTTGGCCTTCGCCTCTTCCCCAGCGTCATCGCAAACGCCTACGGCACGCTGTACACCCTGCCGCCGCTGGAAACGCAGCTGAACCTTTCTTATGCTGTGCTCTCGATCCTGGCCGCGGTGTGCAGCGCCACGCTGCCCGCAGCCTTCGTTTGCAGGGCAGCCCTTCGCGAAGGGCCGGCCGGGCTTTTGCGGCCTGCGTCGCCGCCCTCCGGCCGCCGCATCCTGCTGGAGAGACTGGGTCCCCTTTGGCGCATGCTCAACTTTTCGCAGAAGCTGGCGCTGCGCAATCTCTTTCGCTATAAAAAGCGCTTGATCATGACGCTGCTCGGCGTTGCGGGCTGCACGGCGCTGATGCTGGCGGGCTTTGGCCTGCGCGATTCCATCACCACCGTCGTGCCAAAGCAAATGGGGCAGCTGCAGATCTACAGCATGCAGCTTGATTTCCGCTCTGACGCGGACGAGGATGAAAGGCTCCAGCTGGAAGCCGCGCTGGGCGATTCGCCCGAGATCAAGGAGCAGACCCAGGTCTTCAGAAAGGCCATCGAGGCGCTTTCGGCAAGCGCCCCGGGCGAAAAGCTCGGCGTGGAGCTCGTCATACCCCTTGACGAGGCTGCGCTCCCCGCCTTCCTCGCCCTCAAGGACTGGAACGGCGGACGAGCGCTGCCCCTGCCAGAGAATGGCGTGCTCATCAGCAAGAAGATGGCGGATATTTTAGGCCTGCGCCCGGGCGACACGCTGCGCCTGCGCATAGCGAACGAAGACGAGGCCGAGTTTACCGTTTCGGCCGTGGTCGAAAACTACATTTCGCATTACGTCTTCATGCAAAAAGCGCTTTATGACGCAGCCTTTGAAGAAAAGACGCAGGCAAACGGCCTATTCTTAAACCTCGGCGAGGGTGCGGATGAAAAGGCTTTGGCCGAAAGGCTGCTCGCCCTGGACGCGGTGACCGCCGTGACTTTGCAAAGCGAGATGAGCGCCCGCTTTTCTGACGTGGTCAACGCGATGAACACGGTGATGGTCGTGCTGATCGCTTCCGCCGCCGCGCTGGTCTTCGTGGTGCTGTATTGCCTCAATTCCATCAACTTAGAGGAGCGCGGCCGCGAGCTTGCGACCATCAAGGTGCTGGGCTTTTTCGACGGCGAGCTCGCCGCTTATATCTACCGCGAAAACGTGCTGCTGACGCTCTTTGGCATCGGCCTTGGGCTGTTTTTGGGCGTCTTGCTCGAGCGCTACATCCTGGCCACGATGGAAATCGACCTGTTCATGTTCAGCCTCGACATCCTCTGGCCAAGCTATGTCTTTTCCGCCTTGCTGACCGCCCTCTTCGCCGCGCTGGTCAACGCGATCATGTACCGCCACATCAAGAAGATCGACATGGTATCGTCCTTAAAGAGCGTAGAATGACGAAGAAAGCGCCCTTTTACGCGAATTTGACGCGGCCCGGGCGCCGGGCGTTACAATTTCGATTTATGCTGGGAACGCTTCGACTAAAGAGAAAAGCGAGAATCGCGAAGGAGGACTGTTTCCAGATGCAAAAGCGATTGATTTGGGCCCTCGCCAGCCTGTGCCTGCTCTTTACGCTCGTGACCGGCTGCGGCGCGGCCCCAGCCGCCCAGCCCACGGCGCCCCCCGCGGCCGATTCGCCCGCGGCTGCGTCGGTGCCCGCCGCGGCGACCGCCGAGCCGGAGCCCGCAAGCGCTTCCCCGAAGTACATCTTCCTTTTCATCGGCGACGGAATGTCGCACGTGCAGGTCAACGCGGCCCAGGTTTACCTTGGCAGCAATACCTCCGGCGAGGTTCGGGCGGCAAAGCTCAATTTCACCGCGTTCCCCGTGGCCGGCGTGGCCACCACCTATGACGCGACCTCGTTCTGCCCGGATTCCGCCTCCACCGCGACCTCGCTTTCAAGCGGCGTGAAGACGCACAGCGGCGTCGTCGGCATGGAGGCGGACAAGACCACAAAGACCCGGTCGATCACCGAAATGCTCAAGGAATCGGGCCGCAAGATCGGCATCGTTTCCAGCGTGACGATCAACCACGCGACCCCCGCCGCCTTCTATGCCCATCAGGCTTCGCGCAACGATTATTACGACATCGCCCTGCAGATGAGCGCGAACGGCTTTGACTATTATGCCGGCGGGACCATTCAAAGCGCGACCGGCAGCGACGGCAGCAAAGAGAGCGCGTTTGAGATCCTAAAGCGCGGCGGCTACACCATCGTAGACAGCCCGGAGGCGATCCGCGCGCTGAAGAAGGGCGACGAAAAGGTCTATGCCGTGAGCCCGCTTCTGCAGGACTCGGGCGCGATGAGCTACGCGGTAGATAACGACCCGGGCGCCGTTTCCCTGGCCGAGTTCGTGGGCAAGGGCATCGAGCTTCTCGATAACGAAGAAGGGTTCTTCATGATGTGCGAATCCGGCAAGATCGACTGGGCCTGCCACGCAAACGACGCCTATACGGCGATCCGCGAGCTGGTCGAGTTCGAAGGCGCCATCCAAGAGGCGGTCGACTTTGCGGCCCGGCACCCGGACGAAACCCTGATCCTCGTGACCGGCGACCACGAAACCGGCGGGCTGACCATCGGCTACGCGACCACCGGCTACGACACCGCTTTTTCGATCCTAAACCGCCAAAAGATGTCTTACGTCGCGTTCGACTCCCTGATCGGCGGCATGAAGGCCCAAAACGCAGAGCTTTCTTTGCAGGACGTTCTGCCCGTAATCAAGGAGAAGTTTGGCCTGCTTACCGAAACCGACCCGGAAGCAGCCGACGAGGCGAACGCCGCCTTTGTTTTGAACGAGTATGAGTATAAAAAGCTCTCGGATGCCTTTGCGGAGTCCCAAAAGGCAAAGGACGAGAGGGCTTCGGGCGTGGAAGCGGGGCTGCTCTATGGCAGCTACGACCCCCTTTCGGTCACGCTGACCCACATCGTCAACAACAAGGCGGGCATCGGCTGGACATCCTACGCCCACACCGGCACTCCGGTTCCGATTTACGCCATGGGCGCGGGCGCCGAAGCTTTCGGCGGCTCTTACGACAATACCGATATCTTTGGCAAGCTGGCCGAACTAACCGGCGCAAAGTAAGCTGGCTGAACATGCAAAAAGAATGGTTTTTGCGCGCCGCGGATTCCCTTTTGGGGTCCGCGCCGCGCGCAAGGAGCTCTTGCTCTGCGCTGTACTCTGCGCCGCGGTTTTGGCGCTGCTCTTTTTGCCCACGGGCTTTCAAACCTCGCCCTATTTGAACGCCCAGGGCGTCAGGGCGACGGTTTTGAGCGTGGACGATTCCGGCGTCTATGCCAACGGCCTCATCAAGCAGGGCGACCAGCGCTGCGTGGTGCGCATCGAAGAGGGCAGCCACAGGGGCGAAACCGTGACGGGGATGAACATCTTCACGGGCAAGCTGGAGTTTGACAAGGTCTTTTCCGTGGGGGACGAAGCCTGGGTGCTGCTTGAGCAAAACGCGGAGGGCGCGATCACCTTCGCCAACCTGGTCGAGCATTACCGCTTCGATAAGGAGCTGTGGCTGATCGCCCTTTTTGCCGCGCTTTTGATCGTATTTTCGGGCGTTACGGGGCTTAGAACCCTGCTTTCGTTCGCGTTTGCGCTGCTGACGATCTGGAAGCTGCTCATTCCTCTTCTGCTCAAGGGCGTGCACCCGATGCTGGTGGCGCTGCTAACCGGCAACCTCATCTCGGTGGCGACGCTTCTTTTGGTGGCGGGCCTGACCAAGAAGGCCTACGCGGCAATTTTTGGCACCGCGATCTGCTCCCTGCTCAGCTCGATGCTTGCGATGGCCTTTGGCAGGGTTTTCGCCGTCCACGGCGCGGTGATGCAGTGGTCGGAATCGCTGGTTTACGCGGGCTTTGAGCGGCTCGACCTGACGATGATCTTCCAGGCTGGCATCTACCTGGCAAGCTCCGGCGCGATCCTGGACCTCGCCATGGATATTTCCGCCGCGCTGGACGAACTCGCCCAGAATCTGCCGCAAGCGAGCTTCAAGGCGCTTTGGGTTTCCGGCTGGCGGATCGGGCGAAGCATCGTGGGCAGCCAGACCACCACGCTGCTCCTGGCTTACATGGGCGGCTATCTTTCGGTGCTGATGGTCTATATGGCGCAGGGAACGCAGCTGATGAGCGTGCTCAACTCAAAGAGCATCGCGGCTGAGATCCTGCACTCCTTCGTGGGCTGCATTGGCCTGGTGCTCGTCTGCCCGCTGACCTCCTTGATCGCAGCCGCGATGATGTGCGGGCGCGAACGCGCCGCCGGGGAGTCCGAGGCTAGCGCATTCGGCTGGCGAAAGGGCAAAAAGGGGGAATAATTCGCTTAAACCGGCTGGTTTTTCGGCATTCAGCCTGTTCAAAACTCGGCAAGCCGCCTGCCGCCGCCCGCGAGGAGCGGGGCAGCGCCGTGCTTTTGAGAAAAGAACGGGGAAGAAGAGCAAGAAACTGGAATTGCGCTTGAAAGCGGCCGAGCGCTATGTTATATTGGCGTTAAAGGCAAAGCCCGCGCTGCGGGCAAGATAAATAGGGAGGAATTACCAATGTTTGTGCCGATGAAGCAAGTGCTGGACATGGCCTATGCGGGCCGCTATGGCGTCCCGGCGGTGCCGGCCTTCAACGAGATTCAGGTGCGCGCCTCCATCGAGGCCGCCGTGGAGGCGAATTCCCCGCTGATCTTTCTGACATCGAACCGGGGCAACCCCGAGTTCACGCATGGCATCGTGCGCTATTTCGCCGAGCAGGCGGGCGTGCCCGTGGCGCTGTGCCTGGACCACAGCCCCTCGTTTGAGGACTGCGTCATGGGCATCCGCACGGGCTGCTCGGCCATCATGGCAGACAGATCGACCCTGCCGTATGAGCAGAACGTGGAGCAGGTGCTGATTTTGGCCAAGATGGCGCACGCCGCGGGCGTGAGCATCGAGGCGGAGCTTGGCCATGTGGGCCAGGGCAGCAATTACGCGGTCGACGGGGTTTCTCAGCTGACCGACCCGGACGAAGCCAAGCGCTTCATCGCGGAAACCGGCGTGGACGGCCTCGCGGTCGCCATCGGCACGGCGCACGGCACCTACAGCGGCGTGCCCAAGCTCGACTTTGAGCGCTTGAAGGATATCGACGCTGCCTGCGGCCTGCCGCTGGTGCTGCACGGCGGCTCCGGCTCGGGCGACGAGAACATCCACAAGGCCTGCACGCTGGGCGTGGCCAAGGTCAACATCGTCACCGACGTGCTGGCGGCGACCTACCAGGCCGTGCTCGACGGCGACTTTAAGGGCAATCGCGGGCATTTCTTCTACCCGGCGCTGCTGGAAGCCACGAAAAAGTGCGTTCTGCGCCTATTCGAGATCACGGGCTCAACCGGCAAATATAAGGCTGGCGCGGGCAGCTTGCTGGCCAGCGACAAGGCCAGCACCGAAGAGAAGTAAGCTAAAGGCATCAAAAAAGGGCGCCCCCGCGAATCCCTTCGCGG
>JAITTC010000183.1 GCA_031287285.1 Christensenellaceae bacterium | reverse complement strand
TTCCGCGATCTCGGCCGCAGCCCCCTCGCCCTGCACGCGGCAGGGCGCAAGCAGGATATGGACGCCGGGGTTTCGCCGCCTTGCCACGCGGATGATATCGCGAACCACGGCGCCGGTTTCCGAGGTGACGATGCCGATGCTCTTGGGGTTTTTCGGCAGGGGCCTTTTGCGCCCCGGGTCGAAATAGCCCTTTTCGGCCAGGCGGCGCTTTGTCTCTTCAAAAAGGGCGTAGAGGGCGCCCACGCCGTCCGGCTCCATGCCTTCGCAATAGAACTGGTAGGCCCCGTCCCTTGGGAAGAGCGAAACATAGCCCCGCGCCACGACGCCGAGACCATCCTGCGGCGAAAAGCGCAGCGCCTGGGCGTTTTGCCTGAAGCACACGCAGCGAATGACGGAGGAGGCATCCTTCAGCGAAAAATAAAGATGCCCCGAGGAATGCCGCTTGAAGTTCGAAATCTCGCCGCGCAGCCGCAGGGCGGAAAGCAGTCCGTCCCCTTCGAGCAGGCCGCGCACATACTCGTTCAGCTCGCTGACCGAGAGCGTGATCTCTAGCATTGGGCCAAAGACCGCTCCGCCGCCTCGACCGTATTTTCCATCAGCATGGCGATGGTCATCGCGCCCACGCCGCCCGGCACCGGGGTGATGAAGCTCGCCTTTTTCGCGGCCTCGCAAAAGTCCACATCGCCCGCCAGCTTCTTTTCGCCCACGCGGTTGATGCCAACGTCGATGACCACGGCGCCTTCCTTCACCATATCGGCCGTGATGAACTTAGGCCTGCCGATGGCGGCGACCAAAATATCGGCCCCTGCGCAGAGCGCGGGCAGATCCTTGGTCTTTGAATGGGCGATGGTGACCGTGCAGTCGGCATGCAGCAAGAGCATGGCCATGGGCTTGCCCACGATGTTCGAGCGGCCGACGACCACGGCGCTTTTGCCGCGCAGCTCGATGCAGCTTTCGGCAAGCAAGCGCATCACGCCCTTGGGCGTGCAGGGAACGAAGAGCGGCTGGCCCGCCATGAGCCTTCCCGCGTTCACCGCGTGGAAGCCGTCCACGTCCTTTTCGGGGGAAATGGCGGCTAAAACCGCGGATTCCGAAATATGCTTGGGGAGCGGAAGCTGCACGAGGATGCCATGCACCTTTTCGTCTGCGTTGAGCTTCTTCACGATCTCTAGCAGCTCTTCTTGAATCGTTTCTGCGGGTAAACGAAGCACGCCGCCCAGGAAGCCAAGTTCCCTGGCCGCGCGCTCTTTATTGCGAACATAGACCGCAGAGGCAGGGTCGTCCCCCACCAGGATCACCGTAAGGTTCGGCTCGATCCCCCTCGCCTTTAATGCTTCGACCCTTGGGTGCAGCGCTCTCCGCGCTTCCCCGGCGATTGCCTTCCCATCGATGATCCGGGCTGCCATGGGCGACCCCTCCTCCAAAATGGCGTTTTTGCTCCCTTTGCCTCTTTTTTGCTTTTTTCGCTACTCTTCCAGCTTCCTGGCGACGCTGCCCAGGAGGCCGTTGATAAAGGAGGCGGATTCCGGCGTGGAAAAGCGATTGCAGAGCCCCACCGCTTCGTTGATCGAAACGCTGACCGGAATATCCTCCCTGTGAAGCATCTCGAAGAGCGCCAGGCGCAAAACGCTCAGATCCACCTTGGCGATGCGCTCAAGCGACCAGCCCACGGCGTATTTTTCTATCCAATCGTCGAGCTCGTCGAGCGTTTCGTCAACGCCGTCGAGCATCGCCGCGATATAGGCGCGGTCGCTGCGGTCCAGGCCGGGGGGCGCCTCGCCTTCCGCAAGCCCAGCCTCCAGGATGTCGCTCTTTTCGTCTACCGGGTCGCCGCCCAAGGCCTGCGCATACAGCAGGCGCACGGCGCAATCCCTCGCATAGGCTCTGGCCATATCGCTTTCGACCCCTCCAAACTGCTTAAAGTCCTAGGCTAGCTGCTTTCGCCGCCCTTATGAAAAAGGCGCTCCACAAGCTCGCGCAGATCCGGGCTTTGGTCGAGCCAATAGCCAAGCGCGGCTCCGCCGGCCACCAGCGCCAGCAGCACCAGGCCGCGCCAAAAACCAAGGGTCAAAAACAAGATGGCCGCAAGCAAGCCGAGCGCAGCCATCAGAACGGTGAAGAAATATCTTTGAAAAAGCGCTTTAAACATCGTCTTTTTCCCTTTACTCAAGGGGCCTTTGGCCGCCCGCGCCCTGCTGGCCCACCTGCTCGATAAAGGCATGCACGCCGGCCACCGGCAGGCCCGTATGGGTGCTGATGTAAGCTGAAACCGCCTCCTGCACCTGCTTTGAAAGCGCCTGCACATCGCTGTCGGCCCCCAAAACAAGCTTGAGCCGCACCGTTACGGCGCCTTCGCCAGAGGCCGTGACCTCGCTCTTTAAATCGCGCACGCCAGAAACTCCTCTGGCCGCGCGCTGAGCCATCGCGTCGATTGCGGAAAGCGCAATGCGCACCTCGCCCTCTTCACCCCTGCGCAAAAAGGCATCCCTTGGGGCTGGAAGCTCGGCCTTGCGCCGCCTGCCGTTTACGTAGATCACGCGGATGGCCAGAAGAACCACGGCCGCGCAGGCTGCGATGGCGGCGATTCGGTCGCCGACGCCCATCGCTTCAAACGGCACAATCGGGCCGATGAATCCCCCGGCAGCGAAGGCCAAACCAAAGCTTAGGGCAACGAGCACCAGCATCAAAAAAATGGTCAAAATGCGATCCGGCAGGCGAATTTTCACTCCGGGCCCCTCCTTTTACGCCTTCAAGGGCGATTCCGCGCGGGGAATTTTTTAGTGGACGCGCGGCGGCTGCGGGGGCTCTTCCTCGGCCACGGGCGCCGGAAGCTCCTTTTCGAACTGGATGCCCTGCACGTGGACGTTGACCTCCACCGCGCGAAGGCCCGTCATGGTTTCGATGGCCTTTCGCACGTTTTCTTGCACCCTCTTGCAGACCTCGATGATCGGGCTGCCATAGTAGATGATGGCGTAAACGTCGATGGCGACTTCTTCCTTGCCGACCTCGGCCTTTACGCCCTTGGTCAGGCTCCTGCGGCCCAAGATCTCGCCAAGGTCGGTCATCACGTTGCCGGTCATCCCCGCGACGCCCTCGATCTCCGTCGCGGCGAGGCCTGCGATGGTGGCGATCACGTCGTTTGCGAAGGTTACCGAACCCACGCCTTCGTCGATCGTTACATTAACGGGCAGATTTTCGCTCATACCTAGCACCTCCGCGTTTATTTTCCCCATAATTATAGCAGGAATATGCAAATTGCACAAGGCACTTCGGCCCATAACCCAAATTTCCGCTTCCGGCCGTTTTTTCCTTCTTTCGTTTTGCCCCTTTGGCGATAAAACTGCGCGGATTCGCCGCGTCTTGCGCCTAAGGCCAAAGCATGCTAAGGTGGTTTATGCTGGCTTTCCCTTCCCCTCATGGTATGCGTGCCGGGCAAAAAGGGTTCAAGAACGGCTTTACGGGCCGTGCAAAGGTGGTGCTTCATCGATGCCGAAGTTAAAAAGGGGCGCGCGCGTGGCGCTCGTCGCGCCCTCAAGCCCCGTGGAGCCTGCAAGCCTTGAAAACGGCATTCGGGCCGTTCGCGCGCTTGGCCTTTCCCCCTTCGTGTATGAAAGCTGCAGGCTTCGGCACGGCTTTTTCGCAGGGAGCGACGCGCTTCGCGCCCGCGACCTGCAAAGCGCCTTTTTAGACGATTCCATCGAGGGGGTTCTTTGCGTGCGCGGCGGCTACGGGGCGCAGCGCATCCTGCCGCTGCTCGATCTGCCCGCCATGGCGGCGCACCCGAAGTTCTTCGGCGGCTATTCCGACGTCACGGCCCTGCACATCGCCCTCAATCAACGCGGGCTGCCCAGCTACCACATCCCCATGCCGGCCGGCTGGGGGCAGGGGCTTGACGCTTACGCAGCCGCCTGCCTGCAGCAGGCCCTGTTCGGGCGCATTGAAGAGCTTTGCAACCCGGAAGGCAGGCCTTTGCGCGCCCTCGTGCCGGGCAGGGCCGAGGGAATCCTTTGCGGTGGAAATCTTTCGCTGGTCGCATCTTCGCTGGGCACGCCCTACGAGCTGGATACCAAGGGCAAGATCCTCTTTTTAGAGGAGATCGGCGAAACGACCCGCCGAATCGACGGGCTGCTCACCCAGCTGCGCAACGCCGGCAAGTTTCGCGGCTGCGCGGGGCTTCTGCTCGGCGCTTTTACCGATTGCAAGAAGGAAAGGGCCTCTGATTTAAGCCTTGACGAGGTTTTTGCGGAGCTGCTCGTTCCGGCCGGCAAGCCCTGCCTGGAAGGGCTCTTCTGCGGGCATGTCGGCGGCGGCATGAGCCTGCCGCTCGGCGCGCCGGCTTGCCTTGACGCAGCAAAAAAGACCGTCCGCCTCGCAGACGCGGGCTAAACAAACCTGGAGGAGGGACCATTAAGGATGGACAAGATCCTATTCAACGCGCGCGTGCACACCATGAACAGGGAGCAGCCAACAGCCAGCGCGATCGCCATTTCCGGCGGCAAGATCGCGGCCGTTGGCGGCGACGAGGAAATTCTAAAGCTGCAAACCCGCCAAACCGAGCTCATCGACCTGCAAAACGCCGCCGTCTTGCCGGGCCTGAGCGATACCCACCTGCATCTGCGGGGCCTTGGCGAAAGCTTCTTAAA
>JAITTC010000114.1 GCA_031287285.1 Christensenellaceae bacterium | reverse complement strand
GCGGTCCGCGCTCTGCTGGCCCTTGGCGATGTTCTCGCCGGCGCCGCGGTAGCTGGCGCCCGCCTCCTTCAGCGCGGTAAAGGGATCGCTGCCGTTTGGCCTGGTATGCGAAAAGCTCTGGGCAATCTCTGCGGCGCGCACGGAAGCTGCGGCGACGGCCTGGTCATCAACGGTTAAGGGGCTCAGGCCCTGCCTTGCGCGCTCCTCATTCACCTGGCGAACAACTTCCTGCGCGTAGGCGTCCATGCCGGAGCCAATTGGCTGGCTGGGGGCTGAAGGGGCGGGCTCGCTCGGCTTTGGCTCCTGGGCAGACCCTGGCGCTTCGGCCGGCGCCTGGCTCGCCTGCGGCTTTTCGGTAGGCACGGGGCATAGGGAAGGCTGGCTGCTCTGCTGCGCGCCGTTTTGGGCGCAGTTTGCGCCGTTATACTGGGCGAGGCTGCCGAACTGGGCGGCATTCGAGCCATACTGGGTGCGGTTTTGGCTGCCGCTCGCCTGCCCGTTTGCGCAGCTGTTGCTCTGGGCGGCCGCCGCCGTCTTTGCCTCAGACGATGGGAGCGGGCAGGCTGCGAGGAAGTTGGCGTTCGCGCCCGCCACGGTGCTGCCGTAGCTTTGGTTGCAGCTCTGCTGCTGGGCGGAGCGATAATCCGGCCTGGTGCGGCCAAACTGGCAGGGCTGTTCGGCAGCGCTTGCCATGCCGCCAAAGACCAGAACGAGGACTGCCGCGAGAATCGCGGCGAGTTTTTTAGCTTTAGGTAAAAACATACGGGGATTCCTCCTTGCAAAAGATTTGCCCAAAGAATACCCGCCAGCATCGAGATGAACAATGGAAGGCGCTTGCAAACGCGCCTGATTTTAGGCCTTTTTGCGTTTCAAACCTGTATCGAAATCCCACCGAAGGAAAAAGGAAACCATGGCTAAACAAGATGGAGCGAAAAGGTCAGAATCCCATAGAAATGGTTGGTTTTTGCGCCAAAGCAGTTCTTGGCGAAATTCGAATTTCCTTGCGTTTTTGGCTCTATTTCATTATGAAATATACTTATTTTATATCTCTATTCGGCGAGGCTTCTTCGAAGAAGAGCGAGAGCACGAGATCCCTCAGAGGAATATCATCCGGCAGGTACTCGCTCTCGGGGCCGCTGTGCCTGTCTTCCCCCGGAATCCGGCCCATTTCAGGCTCTGATACGGCCCTGACGGCAGAGACGCCCCTGGCGAAGGCCAAGAGCTCCTCGGCGCCCATGCTCGACCTCGCGGCATGCAAAATCTCGGCGGCCGCCTCTTCCCCGCGCTCGGAGTTTGCCAGCGCCAGCAAAAAGCGCAGGGTCATGTCGCGGTGGCGGCGCAGGCGCTGGTCGTCGGTGCCCGGGTAGACGTAACCGCCCGCATCGCGCAGCACATGCGAGGCGTACTGCGGCAGAAGCTGCCCAAGCGGCTGCAGCCCTTCGCCTAGGCCATAGGCAGAGGCGAAGGCTTCGTCTACGTCGAGCGGCACATCGCCCAGGATTTCGTTGAGGCCCTCGAGCTGCACCGCGTTCATCGCGATAAAATGGGCAATCGGCGCGCCCAAAAGGATTTGAGAAACGGCCTCCAGCACGTTGCTCTCGCCCCGGTCCGCGCCCTCCGCAGCCGAATAGGCGAGCTGCACCGCCTCGCAAAGCTCCTGGGAGCCGCCCCCTTCATATCGCGAAAAAAAAGCCTTCGTTTCGGGCGGAATCGAGTAAATCGCAAGCTTTTTCGCCCCTTCGTCGAGCACGACGAGCTGCAGGGAAGAAACCAGGGACTTTCCCTGCCCATCGTAGCCAATGCCGATGCAGAGCAGGCTTTGCAGGCCTTCTTTCGGCATCAGGGCGCCTCCCGGCAGCGCAAAGGGCTGCGGGTCAAGGCCCGGGCTGCCCGCCTGCTGCTGCCCCGGGCCGCAGGCCGCAAAAAGCAGCGCCAGCGCGCAGAGCGCGAGCGCAAGAAGCCGTTTTTTCTGCTTTTTTATGTTCTTCATCGCTTCTTCTCGCTCATAAGCGCTTAAAATCATAGCGCACGGGCTTGCGATAGCCCTGAATCAGGTCGCCGTAGTCGCCGCTGTTTTCCATCGCGCGGCCGATGCCGAGCGCAACGCATTCCATGGGCCTGTCGGCCACGGTGCAGGGCACCTTGATGGCCGTGAGCACCCGCCTTGGCAGGCCGGTGAGCAGCGCGCCGCCGCCCGTTAGGATGATGCCGCGCCGGTGAATATCGGAAGAAAGCTCGGGCGGGGTGCGTTCGAGCACGGAGTGAATCGCTTCGACGATCTGCGCTGCCGGCTCCTCCAGCGCCTCGCTGATCTCCTTGGCGGAAACGTGCACGGTCTTTGGCAGGCCGTCGATCAAATTGCGGCCCGTCACGTCCATGGCGCCCAGAGGGGGTTCGGGCGAAACCATGCCGATCTGCATTTTCACGAGCTCCGCCGTCCTTTCGCCGATCAATATATTATAACGCCTGCGCATATAGCGCACGATGGCCTCGTCTACCCTTTCGCCCGCGATGCGGATGGACTCGATGAGCACGGGGGTGTTCATCGAAAGGAGGGCGATATCGGTCGTCCCGCCGCCGATGTCAACCACGACTGCCCCGCCGGGCCTGCCGATGTCAAGCCCAGAGCCCAGCGCCGCCGCCACGGGCTCCAAAATCAGGCGCACGTCGCCCGCGCCGGCGTCCAAAAGGGCCTCCACGACCGAGCGCCTTTCGACCTCGGTCACCCCGGAGGGCACCGAAACCACGACGTGCGGCCGCGAAAGCGAAAAGCGGCCTAAAACCCTGCGCATATAGTAATGAAGCATTCTCTCGGTCAGGTCGTAGTCGGAAATCACGCCGCCGCGCATGGGGCGGATCACGCTCACGTTTTTGGGCGTGCGGCCCATCATCTTCTGCGCCTCACTGCCGACCGCAATGATGGCGCGCGCCTGCTCGTCCACCGCGACGATGGAAGGCTCGCTCAGCACGATGCCCTTGCCGCGCACGTGCATCAGGGAATTGGAGGTGCCCAAATCTATGCCGATATCCCTCGTGATCAGCGCCAAAATCCTCTTCCCCTTCCCCACCCGCACGAGCGCGTTTTTTTAAGGCAAGGGCAGTATACCATAGTTTGCCCCGAAAGAGTAGCTCCGCCATGCCTTGCGCTTTTAACAAAATGGATTATACTAGTGAGGCAAACAAAACCCGTTCCTTCAAAAGGGGGCAGGCAAACCTTGAACTACGACGAAGCCCTTCGCTTCATTAACGGCCGGGCCGGCATGGGCAAGAAGCTCGGCCTGCAGAACATGACCCGGCTTCTCGCCCGCCTGGGCGAGCCCCAAAACGCCTTTCAAAGCATTCATGTCGCGGGCACGAACGGCAAGGGCTCCACCTGCGCCTTTCTCGAAAGCGCCCTGCGCCACTCGGGGCTTCGCACAGGCCTTTATATTTCGCCCTATTTAATGCGCTACAACGAGCGCATTCAGCTGGGCGGCAAGCCCATCGGCGATGCGCTTTTGGCCAAACTCACCACCATCGCGGCGCGCGAGGTTCTCGCCATGGAAGAGGCTGGCGAGGGCGCCGCCACCATCTTTGAGCTGGGTACGGCCATCGCCTTTTTGGCCTTCCGCGAGGCAGGCGTGGAATACGCCGTGGTCGAGGTCGGCCTCGGCGGGCGCTTCGACCCGACGAACGTGATTTCACCCGTCTGCTGCGCCATCGCGCGCATCGGCCTTGACCATGTGCGGCTCTTGGGCGGGTCCATCGAGCAAATCGCGGCCGAAAAGGCAGGCATCGCCAAGGAAGGGGTGCCGCTGGTGCTGCAGGCCCAGGAAGGCAGCGTGAAAGCCGTTGTTCGCGCGGCCTGCGAGGCGCGAAGCGCCCCGTTTTTCGACCTTTCGGCCCATAGACCGCAAAATGTCGCCCTAAGCCCCCTGGGCGCGCGCTTTCGCGTGGATCTTCCCTGCCTTGCAGGCGAGTACGAAATCCGCCTGCCAGGCGCGCATCAGGTCGAAAACGCCTTGACCGCCCTTGGCGCGCTTTCGCTCATCGCAAAGAACGCGGGCCTTCGCCAAGAGGCTGTTGCCGAGGGTTTGCTGCAGGCGGCCTGGCCTGGAAGGCTTGAATGGTTCCAAAATACGCTGCTCGACGGCGCCCATAACCCCCAGGGCGCATCGAGCGCAGCTTCCTACTTGCGTGAGCATTTCCCCGGCGAGCGCTTTACGCTGCTCTTCGGCATGATGGCCGATAAAAACGTGGAAGAAACCCAAAAAATCCTCGCGCCGCTGCTTTCTGGGGCGGTCTGCGTCCGCCCGGAAGGCATTCCGCGCGCCAAGGACCCGGGCGAGCTCGCGCGGGCCTTTGGGGCGCTGAACGTTCCCGCTGAGGAAGCGCCAAGCACGAAGGAAGGCCTCCTTCGCGCCCAGGCGCTCGCCGGCGATGGCAGGCTTCTCGTCTGCGGCTCGCTCTATCTCGTGGGCGAGGTTCGTCTCCTGCTGGAGGAAGCTTCGCAGGATCTCTCAAATCAAAACACGGCCACATAAAGCAAGGAGGGAAGGCCCGATGCGCATCCTCATCCTTTCGGTTACCGCAGGGCAGGGGCATAACCGCACCGCCCAGGGCATCGCGGATTATGCGAGCGCCAGGGGGCATACCTGCCGCATCGTTAATACCTTCGAATACATCTCGCCCGCCATGGGCGAAATCGTGGACGAGGGCTATAAGCTCTCGGTGCAGCTGACGCCCAAGGCCTTCGGCCGGGCCTTTGGCCTGTTCGAGCGCGCAGAGCGCAAGGAGGCCATCCGAATGTATATGGCCTACCGCGCGGTTAGCCGCCGCCTTTCGCGCGAGATCGAGCAAATCTACCTCGAATTCGAGCCCGATGTGGTGGTCGCCACCATGAGCTTCGCCGCGCAGATCGCCACCTCGATCTTCGAGCACGGCGTTTCCGCCGCAAAGCGCGTGGGCATCGTGACCGATTACACCCTGCACCCCTTCTGGATCGGCACGGATCTGGACGCCCTCGTCACCCCCAGCGAACAGCTCACTGAGGGCATCGTCGCAAAGGGCATTCCCCGCGAGATCATCCACCCCTTGGGCATCCCCATCGCGCCCGTCTTCGGCGAGCTGGTCGATCGGGCGGAGGCTCTGCAAGCCCTTTCGCTCGATAATCTGCCCACCCTGCTCATCATGGGCGGCTCCATGGGGCATGGAGACATGGCAAAGGCCATCGCCAGGCTTGATCGCGTGCCCAGCGACTTCCAAATGCTCGCCGTTTGCGGCAGCAATGAAAAAATGCTCCACGCGCTCGAAAAGCTCCGCACCAAAAAGCCCCTGAAGATCTACGGCTTCAGCAACGAGGTGCACCTTTTGATGAGCGCCTCCGACGCGATCATCACAAAGCCCGGCGGGCTCACCATTTCAGAATCCATCGCAAAGCGGCTGCCCATGGTGCTGGTGAACCCGATTCCCGGCCAGGAAGACCGCAATCTCGACTTTTTAACCAACCACGGCATGGCCATGCGCGCCACGAAGACCCAGCCGCTGGAAGAAATCGTGGCGCAGCTGATGCTCAGCCCCACGCGCCGCGAGCTGATGCGCCAGGCACAGCAGGCATTCGGCCATCCAAACGCCACGCATGACGTTTGCAAGCTGCTCGAGAGCCTGGTTGAAGACGAATCATAACTCTCCCTTTTGCGGGCTGCCCGCATCCTTTGGCTTAAGATCATCAAGGCGCCCCGAGAGTTGACAGTTCCCCGCGAAAATGGTAGTCTTGTGGCCATATAAGCGGCAAAACCGCAAGGCCTGAAGGAGTAGAAAACATGGACGAATCGAGGAAGATCGTATTCAGCGGCATTCAGCCCTCGGGGCTTTTAACCATCGGCAATTACATCGGCGCGCTGAAGTCCTGGGTGCAGCTGCAGGATGAATTCACCGCGCTATATTGTGTGGTCGACCTGCACGCGCT
>JAITTC010000214.1 GCA_031287285.1 Christensenellaceae bacterium | reverse complement strand
GGCTTGGGCCGTGCTGACCGGGTTTTTCGACGCGGGCGGCGCCGCCGCGGCCGGCTCGGGGCGCTGATGGAGCGCGAGCAGGGCGAGGTCTTCGCGCGCTTCGGCATGCGGCTCGAACCCGAGCTTCGCTTTTTAGAAAGAGAGGGGGTAGGCCCATGCGGTTGCTGATCGTGACCGGGCTTTTCGGCGCGGGGGAGTCTGCCGCAGCCGACATGAAAGCGTCGATGGAGCGCGTGCGGCTCAAGCCCGAGCTGCGCTTTTTAGAGAGGGAGGGGTAGGCCCATGCAGCTGCTGATCGTGACCGGGCTTTCCTGCGCAGGCAGCGCCACCATGGCCGGCATCCGGGCGCTGATGGAGCGCGCGAAGCTCGAACCCGAGCTACACTTTCTAGAGAGGGAAGGCTAGGGCCGTGCTGACCGGGCTTTCCGACGCGGGCGGCGCCACCGCGGCCGATATCAGGGCGCTGATGGAGCGCGAGCAGGGCGAGGTCTTCGCGCGCTTCGGCGTGCGGCTCGAACCCGAGGTCCGTTTTTTAGAGAGGGAGGAGTAGACCCATGCAGCTGCTGATCGTGACCGGGCTTTCCGGCGCGGGGAAGTCCACCGCGCTGCACGCGCTGGAGGATATGGGCTTTTATTGTGTGGACAACCTCCCCCCGAGCCTCATCCCCCAGATGGCCGCCCTTTGCGAGGACAGGGGCGGCATTTCCCGGGTGGCGCTGGGCGTGGATGTGCGCGGCGGCATCTTCTTTGAGGATGTCGATTCCGCCCTGCGCGCTCTCGACGAGCACAGTGTCGATTACGAGATCATCTTCTTCGAGGCTTCGAGCGAGGAGTTGATCCGCCGCTATAAAGAAACGCGCCGCAGCCACCCCATGGGCGGGGAAGATCTGCTTGAAGAGAACATCGAGAAGGAGCGCGGCATTTTAAGGCGGATGCGCGACAGGGCTGCCCGCGTGGTCGACACCACGGCCATGCTCAGCCGCCAGATGCGCGAGATGCTCCTCAGGCTCTATGGCGAGGGGGATTACGAAAAGGCGCTGCAGATCAGCCTGGTTTCGTTCGGGTTTAAGCGCGGCCTGCCGCAGGAGGCTGACCTGATCCTGGACGTGCGCTTTTTGCCAAACCCCTTCTATGAGCCTGCCCTGCGGCCCCTGACCGGCAAGGACGAGCGCGTTTCTTCCTATGTGTTTTCATTCCCGGAGGCGGGGGTGTTCTTAAACAAGGCCACGGAGCTCATTTCCTTCCTGATTCCCTATTACATCCGCGAGGGGAAGCCAAGGCTCATCGTGGGCGTTGGCTGCACGGGCGGGCAGCACCGCTCGGTGGCGCTGGCCGAGGCGCTCGCTAGAGCCCTGCGCGGCTGCGGCTTCAGCGCGGCGGCCACGCATAGGGAGTTCCCCGAATAGCTTCCGTTTTTTCACGGAACATGTTAAAATGGAACGATCAGCCGGCGAAGGAGGCTGTTTTGGCGCATGTCGTTTTCATCTACGGTGAAGGAAGAGCTCTGCAAGGTGGCGGGGAAGCCCTGCTGCGAGCTTGCGGAACTTGCCGCGCTGCTCCACGGGGGCTCTAGCCTGCAGCTTGCCAAGGGCGAAAAGCGGCTCGTCTTCAGGGCGGAAAGCGCGGTGGTCGCAAGGCGCGCCTTCACGCTGCTCAAGGGCGTTTTTTCGGTTAAACCCCAGCTTTACGCCCTCCAAAGGCGCACTTCCGGGCGCAAGGGCTACCGCGTGGCGGTTTTGGGGGAAGAGGCGGCGCTCGTCCTTGAAGCTGCGGGCCTCCTCAAGCAAAAGGGGGGCGGCTTTACGCTCAGCCGCAGGGTGCCGCTCTCGCTCCTTCGCAGGGATTGCTGCAAGCGCGCCTACCTGCGCGGCGCCTTCCTTGCCAGCGGCTATTTGAGCGACCCGGAAAGGGCCTATCACCTTGAATTCACCCCGGGCGATGAAAGCTATGCGCGCAGCCTCTGCCTTTTTCTCATCAGGCGCGGCATCGCGGCCAAAGAGATCACCCGCAAGGAGGCGCGCCTGGTCTACGTCAAGGATTCAGAGCAGATCGTGCAGCTTTTAAGCCTCATGGGCGCGCATGCCGCGCTTCTCAATATGGAAAGCGTCCGCGTGACCAAGGAGGTGCGCAACCGCGTCAATCGCATCGTCAACTGCGAGCAGGCCAACATCGGCAAGATCATGGACGCTGCCCAGCGCCAGATCGCGGCGATCGAAACCATCGAGCTTCACTCGGGCTTTCAAAAGCTCAGCCCCGCGCTGCGCCGCATGGCGGAGATGCGCGTGGAGTACCCGGATCTGCCGCTCAAGGAGCTTGGCGAGCTCTTCAGCCCGCCGATCGGCAAATCGGCGGTGAACCACCGGCTGCGCAAGCTGGAGGAGATCGCGAGGGATTTAAGCGAGGAACAAGGGCAGGAATAGCCCCCGACATGCAGAAGGAGGGTCTTTTATGGCAAGAAAGGAAGTCAGCGTGACGCGCAAAGGCGGCTTTAATCAGCAAAACGCCCTGGAAATCACAAAATTGGCCTCGGGCTTCCGATCCCTAATCACCCTGGAGACCGCGGGCAAGAAGATCAACGCCAAGTCCCTGATGGGGGTGCTCACCTTGGGCGAAGCCGGGAAGAGCGTGGTGGTCGCGGCCAGCGGCGCCGACGAGCAAAGCGCCCTTGAAGCCATGGAAAGCTTCCTGATGGGCTGAGCTTTGCCTTGACAAAACGCCATTGGAGGACGCATACTGCTCGATGAAACGTTTTGGTAGGCGAGGCTACCGCAGGGATACGGGTTGACGCCGCGCAGGGGTGGAGACAGCGCTAGCCAGGTGAACGGTCTATGTCGAAGCCAAGGCATAGAATAGCGCAACTTCATCGCCCTGCGAAGCTGAAGCTTGTGCGATGGCGAAACCGCAGCTTTTTGCCGGGCGCCTGCGTGCAATGCCCCGTTTGCCACGAGATGGTAGACGGGGCTTTTAATTTGGAAGGGGGTGAGGCGCGTGGAAGCCGAGGGCAGCCGAAGCAGAACCCTGCGGGCGAGCGCCTCCGCACCCATCAGCGCGGAGTTTTTTGGTCATGTTTGATTGATTTGTGCCCGCCTGCGCACAATGCAAGAGAAGGAGGGTGCAAGCAATGGCCAAGAAAGTGCTTCAGGCTAACACGATGACGAGGCAGGAAAGGGCGAAGCGCCGCCTGCTCAGCGCCGCGCAGAGGGACGCTGCGACGCTGTTGATCCAGTATGACAACAATGGCGGCTTTGACGAAGACAAGGTCGAGGAGATGCGGGACCAGTACGGCGTAAACCGCATCACGCGGCAAAAGGAGGCGTCGCTCCTTCGCAAGCTCTGGGAGGCCTTCGTAAACCCCTTCACGATCGTCCTCTTCGCGCTGGCAGCCATCTCGTTCATCACCGACGTGCTCATCGTCCCGCCCGAAGGCAGGGACCTGACCGCGGTGATCCTCGTGCTTTCGATGGTCACGCTCAGCGGCCTGCTCCGCTTCATTCAGGAGGCGCGCAGCGGCGCCGCCGCCGAAAAGCTCGGCGAGATGGTCGAAACGACCGCCGCCGCCCTGCGCCGCGACGAGGATGCGGAGCAAGGCGAAAGGCGGGAAATTCCCCTCGACGAAATCGTCGTGGGCGACTTGGTTTACCTCGCGGCGGGCGACATCATCCCGGCCGATTTAAGGATCCTGACGGCCAAGGACCTGTTCATTAGCCAGTCCTCGCTCACCGGCGAGAGCGAGCCCGTCGAAAAGTTCATAGCCGCGGTTTCCGGCAGGCCGTCGAACCCGCTCGATCTTCATAACCTCGCCTTCATGGGCAGCACGGTCGTATCCGGCGCGGCGACCGCCTTGGTCTTAGCGGTTGGGGACGACACCGAGCTTGGCAAGATCGCGGGGCAGCTGCAAGAAAAGGCGCAGCCCACGAGCTTTGAAAGGGGCGTGTCCGCGGTTTCCGGCGTGCTGATCCGCTTCATGTTGGTGATGGTGCCCTTCGTTCTGTTCATCAACGGCTTTACGAAGGGCGATTGGCTGCAGGCCTTCCTGTTCGCCCTGTCGGTCGCGGTGGGCCTCACGCCGGAGATGCTGCCGATGATCGTTTCCGCAAACCTCGCGAAGGGCGCCGTGGCGATGGTGAAAAAGCAGGTCGTCGTCAAGGAGCTGAACTCCATCCAGAACTTTGGCGCCATGGATGTGCTCTGCACCGATAAGACCGGCACCCTGACGCAGGATAGGATCATCCTGGAATACCACCTCGACGTCAACGGCAACGAGGACCCGCGCGTGCTGCGCCACGCCTTTTTGAACAGCTACTACCAAACGGGCCTTAAAAACCTCATGGATATCTCCATCATCGAGCGGGCCCGCGAGGAGGGCGTCGCGGATGGGAAGTACCGCAAGCTGGACGAGATCCCCTTCGACTTTTCGCGGCGGCGCATGAGCGTCGTCGTGGCTGAC
>JAITTC010000169.1 GCA_031287285.1 Christensenellaceae bacterium | reverse complement strand
TTCCCGCCCATGAAGCCACGGAGCGCTGCCATTCCCGCCCACGAAGCCACGGAATGCCGCGGCGCTAATAGCGATTATCGAAGATGCGCGTGGTCTTTTTCTCGCTGCGGGGCAATTCGCCGATTTTAACCGCCTTGGCGCTCGGCGTCATGCCGATTCGCGCCTTAAACTGCGCTTCGACCTCGGCCTGCAGGCCCGCTTGCTTCTCGCCCCCTGCACACTCGCTCTCAAAGAACAGGGTGAGGATATCGCGGCCGTTGAGGTGGTCGATCATGATCTGGTACTCGCTGCTCACGCCTTCGATGGCGGAGAGCATCTCGTCGACCCGGCTTGGGTAGATGATCGTGCCGCGAACCTTGACCATATCGTCGGATCTGCCGATGAGCGGCGCGATGCGCGGGTAAGGCGAGCCGCAGGGGCACGCGCCGGGGATGGCGCGCGTCAGGTCGTGGGTGCGGTAGCGAATCAGCGGCGCGCCCTCCTTTTCGAAGGTGGTGATGACCAGCTCGCCGATCTCGCCCTCCGGCACGCGCTCCCCGGTCTGCGGATTGACGATCTCGTAATAGAAATAGTCGGCCCACAGGTGCATTCCCTCCTGCAAGGGGCAGTTGATGCCGATGCCGGGGCCGTAGATCTCGGTCAGGCCGTAAATGTCGTAAAGCTCCACGCCCAGTTCCCCGGCAATGCGCCTGCGCATCTTTTCGCCCCAGCGCTCTGAGCCGATCACGCCCTTTTTGAGATGGATCCTCTCGTGCAGGCCCCTCTTCGTGATCTCTTCCGCCAAAAGCAGGGCGTAGGAGGAAGTCGCCGTGATCACCGTGGACTTTAAGTCGATCATCATCTGGATCTGCTTGTCGGTATTCCCGGGGCCCATCGGGATGGCCATGGCGCCGAGGCGCTCGGCGCCCAGCTGAAAGCCGATGCCAGCCGTCCAGAGGCCGTAGCCAGGCGTGATCTGGATCCGATCTGCCCGGGTGATGCCCGCCGTTTCGTAGCAGCGCTTGAACATCTCGGCCCAGTCGCTCACATCCTTTTGGGTATAGGGGATGATGACCGGCGTGCCCGTCGTGCCCGAGGAGGAGTGAATGCGCACGATTTCCTCCTGCGGGACGGCGCAAAGGCCCAAGGGGTACGCGCCGCGCAGGTCCTCCTTGCCGGTAAAGGGCAGCTTGAGGAAGTCCTCCTCGCTCTTGAGATCCTCGGCTTCGATGCCCGCGAAGTGCTTTTGGTAAAACGCCCCGTTTTTCGCGCGGCGAATCGAGTTTCGCACGCGGCTCAGGGTTTCATCGGTCATTGCCATGCTTAGTTCCCGCCCTTCTTTGCAGTTTCTGCGCCAAAATGAAGCGCATGCAGGTTGCTTTCAATGGTTCTTGGCGCCAGGCGCTTATGGAGTGCGGCTTCAAGCTCCTGAAGCCCAAAGGGGAAAAAGCCAAGGGCGGCGGCGGCGCCCAGCATCGCCACGTTGAGGCTTCGCCCACCGCAGCGCGCGATGACCTCTTCGCCGCTTAGGAAGAAGCCGCCCGGCTGGCTGCGCTTAAGGTAAGACAGCGTCGCCGCTACGTCGTAACCCGGCGTGCCGGAGGGCTGCAGCGCCCGGTCGGCGACCAGCATCCTTCCATCCGCCCTTAAAAAAGGCAAGGCGCGCAGGGCTTCCGCCGGCTCAAAGGCCAGGATCAGGTCGGCCTCGCCGAGGGGAATCAGCGGCGAATGCGCCCCCTCGCCAAGCCGCAGGTGGCTGACCACGCTGCCGCCGCGCTGGGCCATGCCGATGGTTTCGCTCCCGCGCACCTTCAGGCCTTTCTCAAGGGCGGCCAGCCCCAACAGTCTGGCGCTTAAGACGGTTCCCTGCCCGCCCACGCCCGCGATCAAGAGGTTAAGCATGGTTTTTGCCCCCTTCCACGATGGCGCCTGCCGGGCAAAGCCCCGCGCAAAGGCCGCAGCCCGTGCAAAGCAGCCCGTCGACGCTCGCCTTGTGGCCCTTTTCCCAGGAAATCGCGGGGCAGCCAAGCTCGCGCGCACAGCGGCCGCAGGCGATGCAGGCCTGAAGCACCTCAAGGGGCTGCTTCTTCGTCGCCAAGGCGATGCAAGGGCCTTCGAACAGGAGCGCGCGCACGCCGCTGCCCTGAAGAGCCTCCTCCACCGCAGCCCTGGCGCCGCCCAGGTCGAAGGGGTTCACCCGCTGAATCCGTTCAACGCCCAAGGCCTTCAAAACCCCATAAATATCCGCCTTGACGGCCGTGTTGCCCATCAGGGTCTTTCCCGTGCCGGGGTGCGGCTGGCCGCCGGTCATGGCGGTGGTCGAATTATCTAATATGCAAAGGATGACGTCCGCGCCGTTGTAGACCGCGTTGAGCACCCCTGGCATCCCGGTATGGAAGAAGGTCGAATCGCCGATGAAGGCGAAATGAGCGGCGTCCGGCTCGATCTTAGAAAGGCCCTGCGCCTGCGCAAGCCCGGCTCCCATGCACAGGCAGGTATCGACCATGTTCAGCGGGGCCGCGTTGCCCAGGGTATAGCAGCCAATATCGCCTGAAAACACAGCCTTTTTGCCCTTGCACGCTTCCTTGACCGCGAAGAACGACCCCCGATGCGGGCAGCCCGCGCAAAGCACCGGCGGGCGCTGCGGCAGGCTCGGCGCTTCCTCACAAAAGACCCTGGTCGGTTCTTCCTTCAATCCAAGGAAGGCGGCGATCGCCTTTTTGATCCCCGCCGCGCTGTTTTCGCCGGCCCGGGGCATCGTTCCATCGCCCTTCCCCCTGATCTTGACCCTGAGGCCATGCTTGCCGCAAAGGCGAAAGAGCTCTTTTTCGATCACGGGGTCGAGCTCCTCGGCCACCAGCACTTCCTCGAGCCCATCGAGGAACTCCAGCGCCTTTCTCTCGGGAATCGGGTAGGTCGCAACCTTGAAAAGCCTGCATTCCGCGCCGGATTGCAGAGCGCCTTCGACTGCCTCGGCGGCGTAGGCGAAGCTCACCCCGCCGGCCGCGATCCCCTTCTTGCCCTTGCCGCTCAGGGCATTGAAGCGATAGTTCGACCATTCGTCGGCCAGGGCTTCCAGTCCGTCCTCGATGAGCAGGTGGTTTTGGTAGGCGAGCCGAGGGAAAATCACCCAGGCGCCGCCATCCTTGGTGAAGCCCTCCGGCGCCTTTTGGGGCAAATCGGCCAAAATCTCGATCGAGGCATAGCCGTGGCAGACCCTGGTCGTGGGCCTGAACAGCACCGGCCTGTGGATTTTTTCCGAAAGCTCGAAGGCGTCGGCGATCATCAAGTAGGCCTCCTCGGGCGAGGAAGGATCAAAGACCGGGATCTTGGCGAATTGGCCAAAATGCCTCGTATCCTGCTCGGTTTGGGAGGAAAGCGGGCCCGGATCATCGGCCGCGACGACCACCATGCCCCCCTTCACGCCCACGTAGTTGAGGCTCATGAGAGGGTCGGACGCCACGTTGAGCCCCACCTGCTTCATCGTCACCAGCGCCCGCGCACCGGCCATCGCAGCCCCGGCCGCTGCCTCCAGCGCCGTCTTTTCATTCACCGACCATTCCGCGTACACGCCCTCGCGCTTCTCTTTCGCAAGGGTTTCAAGGATCTCGGACGAGGGCGTGCCCGGGTAGCCGGATGCGAAGCGCAGCCCCGCGCGCAGCGCGCCGAGGGCAATCGCCTCGTTGCCCATCAAAAGCCTGATTTCAGCCAAAAGCTCATCTCCTTATGCCTTCAATAAAAAAGCCGCCCCCAAAAGCCTTGCTTTAAGGACGGGTTCTGGCCCGTGGTGCCACCTTATTTCGCGGAAGCTGCTCCGCCTTCATTCGGGCACTTGGAAAACCCTTCCGAATACCCTGGGCGCTCACGCGGCCCCGTGCGTCACGGAATACTAGGCGTTTCCGCCGTTGACCGCGCCCTCGGTGGCCCATTTAACGCGCCGTTTCACGCGGGATTCCCAGCTTCGCCCGCTCTCTTTGTTGGCGTATCGCGTTTTTACCTCCACCTCAACGGTTTCATGCTAGGAAGTTAGAAGAAGTATAGCCGCGAATGTCGAAAATGTCAAGGGCGGCGGGATGACGCCGCCCTGCTTCGCCGTCACCTGCAAGGACGAAGAAAGCGCAGTGCGCTCTATAGGCGGTATTCAAGTTGACAGCGCCCAACTCAGGCCACCATCGTCCTCGTCATTGCGAGGAGCGAAGCGACGAAGCAACCTAGACGGCATGCGCCAAAGGCCGCGCTTCTTCAAAAAGAAGGACGCTGGATTGCTTCGTTGCCACTCGCAATGACGAAGAAGCGCGTGACGGGCGCTGTGGGCGGCCTGCATCATCCCTTGAGAAACGAAAGCTGCTCGGCTCGTCATTGCGAGGAGCGTAAGCGACGAAGCAATCCAGAAGCCATGCGCCAGAGGCCGCGCCTCTTCAAAAAGGAAAACGCTGGATTGCTTCGTTGCCACTCGCAATGACGAAGAAGAGCGTGATGGACGCTGTGGGCGACTTCCATCATCCCTTGAGAAACGAAAGCTGCTCGGCTCGTCATTGCGAGGAGCGCAAGCGACGAAGCAATCCAGCGGGTCCGCTTCAAAGGCCACGCTTCTTCAAAAAGGGGGACGCTGGATTGCTTCGCTGTCGCTCGCAATGACGAAGGACGCCGCAGCGCTCTGTGGGCGGTGGGGGCCGTCGCCCACAGGGCGCGCAGGCCGCGTGGGCCGTCATTGCGAGGAGCGAAACGACGAAGCAATCCAGCAGTCATGCGCCAAAGGCTGCGCTTCTTCAAAAAGGAAGGCGCTGGATTGCTTCATTGCCCCGTTCGCAATGACGGGGAAAGTCGCTGTGCGCTCCGTGGACAACGTGAGCCGTCACCCGCAAGGGGCAGAGCATCGTCACCCGCGAGGAGCGCGCAGCGACGAAGCGATCCAGAAGGCACGTGCTGAAAAAAAGGGCCCCCAACATGGAAGCCCAAGCGATTCAAAACCCTATGCGCCGAGGCCCTGCAGCTGCCCCTGCAGCTTTTCGATCATGGCGCGGCTGGTGGCGAGCTTCGTTCTTTCGGCCTCGATTACGGCTGCCGGCGCCTTGGCGACGAAGCCCTGGTTCTGCAGCTTGCCCTCTGCCCTTGCGATTTCGCCCTTCAGATTGTCGATCTCCTTTTGCAGGCGGGCCCTTTCCTTTTCAAGGTCTACGAGCTCCTCGATGGGCAGATAGGCCTGCGCCGCCGGGCAAATGGCGGAAACCGCGTTCTTCGGGATGCCGAAAGCGCTTCCGACGCTGAGCTGCGAGGCCGAGGCGAGCCTTGCGAAGTAGCTTTCTGCTGCCTTGAAGGCGCCTTCATCGCCGGCATCGCTGAGCACCAGGTAAATTTGCGCCTTTCTGGAAGGGGGCACGCTCATTTCCGCGCGCAAGTTCCGCACCGCGCGGATGACGTCCATGATGCGCTCCATCCGGGCCGCCTCCTCGGGGTATTCCTCAAAGCTCTGCGGCCAGGAAGAGATCATGATCGAGTCCTCGGCGGCGCCCGGAAGGTATTCATAGATCGAATCCGTCAGGAAGGGCATGAAGGGGTGCAGGATCTTGAGCGTGCCCTCGAGCACCGCGCGAAGAGTGCTCCGCGCGGCGGCAGCCGCGCGCTCGTCCCCGCCATAGAGCGCGGCCTTGGCAAGCTCCAGGTACCAGTCGCACAGCTCCGACCAAATATAGTCATAGAGCTTCTGCGCCGCCATGGCGATGTCGAGCTGGTTTAGGTGCTCGGTCACTTCCTTTGCGCATCGCGCGAAGGCGGTCAGAATCCACTTGTCGGCCAGGCTCTTTTCGCCGCGCTCGTCGATCTCGCCGCTCAGGTTCATCAGCGCAAAGCGGCAGGCGTTATAGACCTTATTGGCAAAATTGCGCGCGGCCTCGGCCTTTTCCTCTGAAAAGCGCATGTCGTTGCCGGGGGAAACGCTGTTGACCAGCGAGAAGCGCAGCGCGTCCGCGCCGAACTGATCGATGATCTCCAGCGGGTCGATGCCGTTGCCCAGGGATTTTGACATCTTCCTGCCCTGGCCGTCGCGCACCAGGCCATGGAAGAGCACATCCTTAAACGGCGCTTCCCCGGTGTTGTAAAGCCCCGAAAAGATCATGCGCGCGGCCCAGAAAAAGAGGATATCGTAGCCCATGATCATCAGGGTGTTCGGGTAGAAGCGATCAAGGTCGCTCGTCTTCTCTGGCCAGCCAAGGGTCGAGAAGGGCCAGAGCGCGGAGGAAAACCAGGTATCGAGCACGTCCTCGTCCTGCCTGATCTCGGCGCTTCCACACTGCTGGCAGCTCGTTACCGCGGTCTTTGACACCTCCATGTGCCCGCAGGCTGCGCAGTAGTAGGCGGGGATGCGATGCCCCCACCAGAGCTGGCGCGAAATGCACCAATCGCGGATGTTTTCCATCCAGTTGAAGTAGGTCTTGGCCATGCGCTCGGGCACGAAGCGGATCTCGCCGCTCTTCAGCGCCTCGACGGCCGGTTCTGCCAGCGGCTTCATCTTCACAAACCACTGCGTGGAGACCAGGGGCTCTACCGTGTGGTGGCAGCGGTAGCAGTGGCCCACGTTGTGCGCGTAGGGTTCCGCCTTTATGAGCAAGCCGAGCTCCTCAAGCTGGGAAATGACCTTTTTACGAGCCTCCGCGGCGCTCAGGCCCTCGAAATCGGGGCCGCAGAGCTCGTTCATCGTGCCGTCGTCGTTCATCACGCGCAAGATGGGCAAATCGTGCCGCTGCGCGACCTCGAAGTCGTTCGGGTCGTGCGCGGGGGTCATCTTCACCGCGCCGGTGCCGAACTCCTTCTCGACGTATTCGTCGGCCACCACGGGGATTTCGCGGTTTACGATGGGCAAAACCAGGTTTTTGCCGATCAGCGCGGCATAGCGCTCATCGTCTGGGTTCACAGCCACGCCGGTGTCGCCCAGCATGGTCTCGGGCCGCGTCGTCGCCACGACGAGCCCTTCGCCGCCGTCCGCCGCGGGGTAGCGCACATGCCAAAGGAAGGAAGCCTCCTCTTCGTATTCGACCTCCGCGTCCGAAAGGGCGGTTTGGCACTCGGGGCACCAATTGATGATGCGGTTGCCGCGATAGATCAGCCCGTCGTTATAGAGCCGCACGAAGACCTCGAGCACGGCCTTTGAGCAGCCCTCATCCATGGTGAAGCGCTCGCGCGACCAATCGCACGAAAGGCCCAGCTTGCGCTGCTGCTTAACGATCCTTCCGCCGTATTCGTCGCGCCAAAGCCAGGCGCGCTTGAGGAAATTCTCGCGCCCCAAATCGCGCTTGTCGATCCCCTCCTTGGCGAGCTGCTCCACGATCTTGACTTCCGTGGCGATCGATGCGTGATCGGTGCCGGGCAGCCAAAGGGTATCGTCGCCGAGCATCCGATGGTAGCGGATCAGGATGTCCGGCAGGGCGCCGTCCATCGCGTGGCCCATGTGCAGCTGCCCCGTGATGTTGGGCGGCGGCATCACGATCGAAAAGGCCTTTTTGCCCTGCGGCTTCGTCGCGGCCGGCTTAAAATAGCCGCTTTTTTCCCATTTTTCATAGAGCCTTTCCTCTACGGCTGCGGGGTCGTAGGTTTTGGGCATCTCAGGCGCATTCCCGTTCTGCATGGCGTTTTGCCTCCTTCAAAAATCGTTGTTTTGCTCTTTTGCCCTTTTTATAGGGAAGAAAAAGCGGCGCTCGCCCCTTGAAAAAAGGACGAGCGCCGTCGTGGTACCACCTTTATTTATGCTCCTCTTGCGCGGTAACGGGCGCGAACCGAAAGGGGCTACGCAGGGGGAAAACCCTTCGCCTCTTTCCCTCGGGGACGACCTTCGCCCATTTCCCTTTGCGCGGCCGCCTTTCAGCTCAAGGGCAGCCTCTCTTTGGCGCGAAAAACGGGGTACTCCTTCCCGTCATCGGGGTTATTGCCTATCATAACATGAATTCATGAAAAGTCAATGCCTGCGGCGCGCCATTCCGCGGCTTCGGGGGCGGGTATCGCGA
>JAITTC010000168.1 GCA_031287285.1 Christensenellaceae bacterium | reverse complement strand
AGCGCTCAAGGGCCCGCAGCACGGCCAGGGCCTGCGGGTTGTTGAGGCCCTCGTAATCGGGCGAAGCCAAAACCCCCTCGCCCCGGCGCAGCACCGAGCAGCAGCGCGCGTGGCTGTATTGCACGTAGGGGCCGGTTTCCCCGTCGAAATTGAGGACGCGGTCCCAATAAAAGTCGATGTCTTTAATGCGCGAATTGAACAGATCGAAGAAGATCACGGCGCCGATGCCCACCTGCCTGGCCACCTCGCCTTTGCTATCGAGCTCCGGGCTCTTTTCTTCCATGATCGCGCGGGCCTTTTCCACCGCCTTTTCGAGCACATCCTCTAAATAGACCACGTTGCCCTTGCGGGTAGAGAGCGTTTCCCCTTCATATGAAATCATGCCGAAGGCGACGTGCTCCATATCGGCGGCCCAGCCGTAGCCCATCTTTTCGATGGTCTTAAAGACCTGCCGAAAGTGCAGATCCTGCTGGTAGGCCACGACGTAGAGGGTCTTAGCAAAGTCGTAGTGATCCTTGCGGTAAAGAGCCGCCGCGATGTCGCGGGTGGCGTAAAGCGTCGCGCCGTCCTTCTTCAAGATGATGCAGGGCGGCATCTTTTCGGCCTCTAAATCGACCACATAGGCCCCCTCGGATTCCACCAAAAGCCCCTTTTCCTTAAGCTCGTCGACGACCCTGCCCATCTTGTCGTTATAGAAGCTCTCGCCCGCGTAGGAGTCAAAGCTCACGCCCAGGGTTTCATAAACCTTGGCCGCGTCCTTAAGGGTCAATTCCTTAAACCACGAAAAGATCTCGAGGGCTTGCGGGTCGCCATCCTCGATCTTCTTGAACCAGTGGCGCCCCTCGTCCTCCAGGCTCTTGTCCTTCTCGACCTCTTCGTGAAAGCGCACGTAGAGCGCCATTAAGGCGTCCACTCCGTGGGCTTCGACCTGCTCTTTGCTGCCCCACTTCAAGTAGGCCGCGATCATGCGGCCAAACTGGGTGCCCCAATCGCCCAAATGGTTGATGCCCACGCTTTTGTAGCCCAGGTGGTTATAGAGATTCTTGAGCGCGTTGCCGATCATCGTGGTGGAAAGATGCCCGATATGAAAGCGCTTGGCGATGGTGATGGAGGACTAGTCGATGCAGACCACACGGCCCTGCCCTTCCTCAGAGGCGCCGTATTTGGGCCCCTTTTCAAGCACTTCGCTCAGCACCGCGGCGGCAAAGCCCGCCTGGTTCAGGAAGAAATTCAGGTAGCCGCCCGCGCACTCGACCTTTGCGATGTGCTCGTCCGGCTCAAGGCCTTCCGCGAGGGTCTGGGCGATTTTGGGCGGCGCGGCGCGCAATTCCTTCGAGAGCTTAAAGCAGGGGAAGGCATACTCCCCCATGGCGGGATCCGGCGGGGTTTCTAAAAAGCCCTCCAGCCCTTCAATTTCAATCCCATACGCGCCCTTGACGCGCAAAAACAGCCTCTGGGCGATGTGCGCGGGGTAATTCACGAATAACCACTCCTAAATCTCGCTTTTCATTCACGCTATCATAGCATAGTTTCCCCTTGCTGAAAAGCCTTTGGCGCGAGGGGCGGCCTTATGCTATACTTCTGACTAAGAGTTTTTGATTGGGGGCAAGTACCATGGCGCACATCCTGCTGAGCAACGACGACGGCATCCACGCGGAGGGCATCATCGCCCTGTATGAAGCCCTGCGCAAGAAGCACCGCGTCACGGTCGTGGCGCCAAGCGAGCAGCGCAGCGGGGCAGGTCACGGCATCACCACCCATGGCGGCCTGCGGGCAGAAAAAACCGGCATCGGCTTTGCCGTAAACGGCAGCCCGGCAGATTGCGTATTGCTGGGCCTTTGCGAAATCGCGCCAGATGCCCAAATCGTGGTTTCCGGCATGAACGCAGGCGCAAACCTCGGCGCAGACACGCACTATTCCGGCACGGTTTCGGCCGCGATGGAAGGGGTTTTTCAGAGGCGGCCCGCGCTCGCCTTTTCGGTGTATAGCGGCGGCAAGGGCTTCATCAACAGCGCTTATTGCGGCGAGATTTCGGCCGAAATTTTCGACTCCTTCCTGCAAAACCCCCTGCCGCCAGGCTGCCTGCTCAACGTAAACCTCCCCAATCTGGAGGCCGGCGAAAGGCCCGAGGTCGTCGTGGCGCCGCTGGGCTTTCAGCAATACCACCTGGCCTTTACAAGGCTTGCGGGCGGCGAGTTCCTCTTCACTTCCGGCGCGTCCCCTGAGTTTCTCACCGAGGGCAGCGACGGCGAGGCGCTGCGCAGCGGTAAGATCGTGCTGACCCCCCTCCATTGGGACATGACCGCGCATGCGGAGCTTCCAAAGGCGGAGCGCATCGCAAAGGCGCTGAAACGGGCCTGATTGAAAGCCTGGGCGAAATGGCGGCGCGTATTTTGGCCGGGCGGGGGCGAAAGGCCGCTCCGGGGCGGGATCTTGCCCTGGCCCAAGCAAAAGAGCCGCGGCAAAGAGCCTTAACCCTTGATGAAGCGGCCAAAAGGGGCTACAATAGGATCACCCTTAAGCAGACAGGAGGGATGCGGCTTGGAACAAAGGCAGGAATTGCTGGCGCGCATCAACCAGACGGGCCGCAAGCTCTCAAAGGGCCAAAAGCGCATCGCCGAGTACATCGTCACCCATTACGACAAGGCGGCCTTCATGACCGCCTCGCGCCTGGGCGAAAAGGTCGAGGTCAGCGAGTCGACGGTCGTGCGCTTTGCCATCGCCCTTGGCTACGACGGCTACCCCTCGCTTCAAAAGGCCCTGCAAGAGATGATTCGCAACCGGCTCACCGCCGTGCAGCGCGTGGAAATGACCGGCGACCTTTCTGAAATCGCGGCGCTTTCAACGGTTTTGCGGGCCGATATGCAAAATATCCGCCAGACCATCGAGGATGTGGACGAGCAGGTCTTCCTTGATGCCATCGAGGCGATTTCCTCGGCCAAGCGGGTCTATATCGTGGGCGTGCGCTCCTCCGGGCCGCTCGCGCAGTTTTTGGGCTACTACATGAACTTCATCCTCCGCGATGTTTCGGTCATCACCTCCGGCGTTTCCGACGTGATGGAGCAGATCGCCCGCGTGGGGCCCCGCGATTTGCTGATCGCAATCTCCTTCCCGCGCTATTCGCGCAGGACCATCGACGCGATGCTCTACGCGCGCGAGCAGGGCGCGCGGGTTTTGGCCATCACCGACACCCCCCTTTCCCCCCTTGGGCAGATCAGCGACCTTTGCCTGACCGCGAGGAGCGACATGGCCTCTTTCGTCGATTCGCTCGTGGCGCCGCTCAGCCTCATCAACGCGCTGATCGTCGCGCTTTCTATTCGCCACAAAGACGAGATTTCAGCCTATTTTTCAAAGATGGAATCCCTTTGGGAAAAGAATCAGGTCTATATCGGGAAGGATAGTTAAATGCGAATCGCGATCATCGGCGGCGGCGCTGCGGGCATG
Source organism: Christensenellaceae bacterium (assembly GCA_031287285.1). GTDB lineage: Bacteria > Bacillota > Clostridia > Christensenellales > UBA1750 > JAITGM01. The sequence goes on along the minus strand of JAITTC010000168.1, from coordinate 2,833 downwards.
ATGGCAGGCATTCAGGCTGCGGAGGGCGGCGCCGCCGTCACGCTGTTTGAGGGCAATGAAAAGCTCGGCAAGAAGGTCTATATCACGGGCAAGGGCCGCTGCAACCTGACCAACGCAAAAACCTACGACGAGTTCTTCAAAGGCCTGGCGCACAATGGCAGGTTCATGTACAGCGCCATGCACTTTTTTTCGAACCTTCGCATGATGGATCTCATCGAAGGCCTCGGGGTTCCCCTGAACGTCGAGCGCGGTGAGCGGGTCTTCCCCGCCTCGAACAAGGCCAGCGACGTCAGCCGCGCGCTCGAAGGGCGGCTGCGCGCCCTCGGCGTGGAAATTCGCCTGAACGCTCGGGTCGAAGCCGTCAAAACCGCCCCAAATGGCTTCTTGGTTCGCGCAAGCGGCCGGGAAGAGCCCTTTTCGCGCGTCATCCTCTGCACGGGCGGGCTCTCTTACCCGGCCACCGGCTCAGACGGCTTCGGCCTTGCGCTGGCCCAGGCGCTGGGGCATGAGGTCACGGACTTGCAGCCCTCGCTCATCCCCATTTTAACCCGGGAGGACTGGCCCAAGGCCTTGAGCGGCCTTTCGCTTAAAAATGTGGAGTTCAGCGCCAGGCGGGGCAAGAAGCTGCTCTTTAAGGAGCTGGGCGAGATGCTCTTTACGCACTTCGGGCTCTCTGGCCCCCTGGTGCTTTCGGCTTCCGCTCATCTCGTCGGGCTGCCGCTCGATGAAATCCTGCTGCTCATCGACCTGAAGCCAGGCCTGAGCCACGAGCAGCTCGACGCCCGGCTTTTGCGCGAGCTTACGGCGGAGCCGCGCAAGCAGATGGCGGGGCTCATGGCCGCGCTCGCGCCAAAATCGCTGGGGCTCGCTTTGCTTGAGCTCGCGGGCATCCCGGAGGGCACCGTGGCCTCCCAGCTCACCCGCTCTCAAAGGGGCGATTTGGCGGGCATTTTAAAGGCGCTCCCCCTGCACGCGGCTGGCTTTCGGCCGATCGAAGAGGCCATCATCACGCGCGGCGGGCTGAATATCAAGCAAATCGACCCGAGCACGATGCAGTCCAAGCTGCTGCCCGGGCTTTACTTGGCCGGCGAAATGCTGGATGTCGACGGTTACACCGGCGGCTTCAACCTGCAGATCGCCTGGTCGACCGGCGCGCTGGCCGGGCATAGCGCGGCAGCCGGCGCATAAAGAGCGTATAATTTAAAGAAAAGGCGGTTTTTTCGTGCATATTGCCATCGACGGCCCCTCCGGGGCGGGGAAATCCACCATTGCCAAGGCGCTGGCCCAGCGCCTTGGGCTGACCTATTTAGACACCGGCGCCATGTACCGCGCAGTCGGGCTCAAGGCCCTGCGCCTGGGGCTTGACCTCAGGGACGCAGCCGCTCTTGAAGGCATGCTAAAAGGCACGACCCTGCGCGTGGAGCGCGGCGAAAACGGCCTGGATCAGCGCCTTTTTCTCGATGGGGAGGAGATCAGCGCGGCGATTCGCAGCTCCGAGGTTACTTGGGCGGCCACCGTCGTTTCCACGCTGCTGCCCGTGCGCGCCTGGCTCGTTTCGATGCAGCGGGAAATTGCCAAGGGGCAAGACATCGTGATGGACGGCCGCGATATCGGCACCAAGGTGCTGCCGGATGCCGATTTCAAGTTCTTCCTGACGGCTGACGATGCCATCCGCGCCGCGCGCCGCCACCTGGAGCTTCGTCAAAAGGGCGAAAACATCGCCTTAGAGACGGTTTTAACCGAACTAAGGCGCCGCGATCTGCAGGATAGCACCCGGGCGGAATCGCCCCTTACCCTCGCCAAGGACGCCACGGTTGTAGACAGCGGGGATCTGAGCATCGACGAGGTCGTGGAGCTTCTTCTCGCCCTCATGGGGAAGGCCTGATGTTTTACGCAATCTTTCGCGAGCTCACGGCCTTTCTTACCCTGGTTTGGACCAGGCTCCGACGCACGGGGCGCGAGAACATCCCCAAAAGCGGCGGGGCGGTGCTGGTCTGCAACCATCTTTCGGTTTGGGATATGATCACCGCCGCCTGCCTGACGAGGAGGCCCATCGTCTTCGTGGGCAAAAAAGAAATCGGGAGCAACCCCTTTGGGCGCTTTTTCGCCAATGCGGTCGGCGCGATCCTGATCGATCGCGAAAACCCCGGCATTTCCACCCTTAAAGAGATGATTGCGGCCGTGGAGCAGGGCAAGCTGCTGCTGATCTTCCCCGAGGGCACGCGCAACCTGCAGCCAGAAAAGGTCGATCTCCTCCCCCTGCATCCGGGCGCCGCCATGGTCGCCCTGCGCACGGGCGCGCGGGTCTTGCCCCTGTGGATTTCCGGGCATTACGAGCCGATTCATGGCCTTCGCATTCGCTGCGGGGAAGCGATCGCCTTTGAGGGGATCGAGGGTACGCGCAAGCGGGACGTTGACCTGGCCGAGGCGCAAATCCGCGAAGCGCTGCTGCGATTGCGCCAAAGTTCGTTTTTTAACTGAATGATAACATTTCTTGCCCGCCAAAAACGGCAAAAGGGAAGGAAATTTGGCGGGCTCATCGAATTCTTTAGGTAAGAAGCGGTTTTATAGGGAGTTGTATTGGAAATAACATGAAAATCGAACTGTCTCCGCTGGCCGGCTTCTGTTACGGTGTTCGCCGTTCGGTCGATGGGTTGAGCGAACTCCTTCAAAACGGGCAAAGAGCTACGATGCTGGGCCCTCTCATCCATAACCCGCAGGTGATCGACGGATTTTTGCAAAAGGGCGCGAAATTGGCCCAAGACGCGGGCGAAATCGAAGGCGGCATCGCGGTCATCGCCTCCCATGGCACAAACCCCGGCGTTTTGGCCGA
>JAITTC010000118.1 GCA_031287285.1 Christensenellaceae bacterium | reverse complement strand
GTCGGTCCCCTCGCCCAGAATATGCACCTGGTCGGTTCTGTTCATGAGCTCGACCAGCGGATCCATGGCCTTTGAGAGCTTCGCGTAGTCGAGGTTGCAGACCCTGAAGTAAAAATCCTCAAAGGCGGCGGTCGACTGGTTTGCGGCCTGCGCCATGGCTTCGTTCGGGTAGCGCATCACCACCCAGCGCGTGTGTGGCACGCGGCGCTCCATATGCACAGGCTTTTGATAAAGGCTCGAATAGAGCCGCTGCTTTTCGGGCGGAATATCAGAAAGCTCGGCGCTGTTGCCGCCCGCGCGCACGCCGATGTAGGCGTCTACGCCGTCCATCTGCCTGGAATCGATTTCCGCCCAGAACCTAAGCTGTTCCTCGCTGGCAGAAAGCAGCAGCGCGCGGGTAACGGCGGGGTCGCGCAGGTTGACGAAGGGCTGGCCGCCCGCCTGAAAGGCTTCCTCCACCAAAAGCTCGACGAATTCCCTCTGCAGGCCGGTGTTTTCGATTAAAAGCCTCTCGCCCTGCCGAAGCCCGAGCGAATAGTTAATGATGTTATGCGCCAGGGTCCGCAATCTTGGATCTCTCATGTGAAAAGGCCTCCTTTATTATACTTTCTGCGCTTCCTCGTACTTTTCGAGCAGCACGCCTGCTTCTTCCAAAAGCTCGCGCGAAAAACCATCCGGGTAGTCGCGCTCATACACCACCCGCGAGATGCCCGCGTTGATAATGAGCTTGGCGCAGATCGCACAAGGCGAATAGCTCACATACAGCGTCGCCCCGAAGACCGATACCCCCATGCGCGCGGCCTGCACCAGGGCGTTTTGCTCGGCGTGCACGGCGTAGCAAAGCTCCGCCCTCGTGCCCGACGGAATGCCGAGCTTTACGCGCAGGCACTCGCCGCGCTCCACGCAGGGCAGTATGCCCTGCGGCGCGCCGTTGTAGCCCGTGGTCAGGATGCGCTTATCGCGCACGATCACCGCGCCCATCTTTCTATCCGGCTTAAAGCAGCTCGCCCAACCGGCGATGGTGCGGGTCATCTCGATAAAGCGCAGGTCCCACTTGTCAAAGGCCATCTCCATCCTCCTCTCGGCGGCCTGCGCGCAGGCTCCTTTCGCGTTTTGCCGCCCCTTCCCATTTCATTATAGTCCGCCCTGCTTTCCGCTGTCAATCCGAGGCACTAACGCAAAAATCGAGCGAAAAATCAAGAAATCAAGAGCAAAAACGATGTTTCTGGGGGCATTTCGGCCTCCATAATCCTAATTTACATGATTTCAACCTGTTTTTATCCGTTTTTCCGTTTGCGCATAGGGCCGCCTGCGGGTAAACTAATAACCGTGCTTAGCACTCGACCAATATGAGTGCTAACAAAGCAAGAAGGCAACTCAAAGCAAAAGCTTAAACAAGGGAGGTACCCCGCATGAAGATCAAACCTTTGGGCGACCACGTGGTGCTGAAGAACGCGGAAGCGGAAGAAACCACCGCCAGCGGCATCGTGCTGCCCGGCACCGCCAAGGAAAAGCCGCAGATGGCTGAAATCGTGGCCGTGGGCCCCGGCGGCATCGTGGATGGCAAGGAAGTCAAGATGGAAGTGAAGGCTGGCCAGAAGGTGTTCTACTCAAAGTACGCGGGCAGCGAGGTGAAGCTTGGCAAGGAAGATTACATCATCGTCCGCCAGAGCGACATCCTGGGCATCATCGTAGACTAAGCATCCAAACGCGAAAAAGCGAAAAAAGACGCAAAACGGAGGCAAGCAAGCATGGCAAAGCAATTCAAATACGGCGAGGAAGCCCGCCGCGCCTTGGAAGTTGGCGTAAACGCCCTGGCGGATACCGTCAAGATCACCCTCGGCCCCAAGGGCCGCAACGTGATGCTCGATAAGAAGTTCGGCGCCCCCCTCGTCACCAACGACGGCGTGACCATCGCCAAGGAAATCGACCTGGAAGACGCCTTTGAAAACATGGGCGCGCAGTTGGTGAAGGAAGTCGCCACCAAGACCAACGACGTGGCGGGCGACGGCACCACCACCGCCACCCTTCTGGCGCAGGCCATCATCCGCGAAGGCCTCAAGAACGTGGCGGCAGGCGCAAACCCCATGCAGGTGAAGCTCGGCATCGCGGCAGCTTGCGAAGCCGCGGTTTCCGCCCTGAAGAAGATCTCAAAGCCGATCGATTCCAAGAACGCCATCGCCCAGGTGGCCGCCATCTCGGCAGGCGACGCGGCCGTTGGGCAGTGGATCTCAGACGCGATGGAAAAGGTGGGCAACGAGGGCGTCATCACCATCGAGGAATCGAAGACCGCCCTGACCGAGCTTAAGATCGTCGAAGGCATGCAGTTCGACCGCGGCTATTCTTCCCCCTATCTCGTTACCGATAACGACAAGATGGAGGCCGTGCTCGATAACCCCTACATCCTCATCACCGATAAGAAGATTTCCAACATTCAAGATCTGCTGCCCGTGCTCGAGCAGATCGTGCAGGCCGGCCGCAAGCTGCTCATCATCGCGGAAGACATCGAGGGCGAGGCGCTGGCCACGCTCATCGTCAACAAGCTGCGCGGCACCTTCACCTGCGTGGCCGTCAAGGCCCCGGGCTTTGGCGATCGCCGCAAGGATATGCTTCGCGACATCGCGATCCTGACCGGCGGCCAGGTGATCTCGGAAGAGGTCGGCCTGGACCTTAAGGACGCGACCATCGAGCTTTTGGGCTCCGCCCGCACCGTGCGCGTCGATAAGGACTACACCACCATCGTCGAAGGTTCCGGCCACGAGTCCGATATCAAGGCCCGCATCACCTCCATCAAGAGCCAAATCGAGGATACCTCCTCGGATTACGACCGCGAAAAGCTGCAGGAGCGCCTGGCCAAGCTCGCGGGCGGCGTGGCGGTCATCCATGTGGGCGCCGCGACCGAGGCCG
>JAITTC010000061.1 GCA_031287285.1 Christensenellaceae bacterium | reverse complement strand
GACGCCGCCAGAGTTCGTCGGCCTGTAATCGCCAAAGCGGGTGGGCTGATCCAGGATCTCGCTGATGGGGGTCACCAAGCGCCGCTCGAGCGCGGGGGCATAGACGACGATTGGCTTGAGCGCGGAGCCAGGCTGGCGCCGCATGGCGCTTGCCCGGTTAAAGCCATGCTCCACCGTGTATTCCCGCCCGCCAATCATGGCCAAAACAGAGCCCGTCGCGCTTTCGAGCACGACCGCCGCGCCTTGAGCTTTGGTGCCGTCTTCGGCTGCCTGCGGGAAGAGCGCTTCGTCTTCAAATAGGCGGCCCGTCCCGCTTTGGAGCGCCGCATCCATCGTGCTATGCACCCGATAACCGCTTGAAGTCAGCTCATCAAAGCCGATATTCAGGATTTCCGCAGCCTCCTCAAAGGCCGCGTCCGCAAACCAGGAAACCATGCTCGTCTGCTTGGGCGGCGAGCTGAGGCGCAAGGGCGCCGCGATGGCCTTTTCGGCCTCTTCCTGGCTTATATAGCCTTCTGCTGCCATGTCGCGCAGGATCCGGTCGCGGCGCTGCTTGTTCCTTTCTTCGCTGATGTGCGGGGCGTAGTTTGAGGGCGCCTTCAGCACCGCCGCCAGGGCTGCGGCTTCGGTCAAGCTCAGTTTTTCGGGCGCTTTTGAAAAATAGGCCTTTGCCGCCTCTTCCAAACCGTAAGCGCCCTTGCCGAAGTAGGAAGAGCTTAAGTACAGGTCAAGGATCTGCTCCTTTGAATAGTCCTGCTCGATCTGCAGGGCATAGATCGCCTCCATGAACTTGCGCTGGTAAGTCTTATCCGCGTAAAGCAGCTTGTTTTTGACCACTTGCTGCGTGATGGTCGAGGCGCCTTGGGCCAGGCTGCCGCTCCTTACGTTGGCCAGCAGGGAGCCAAAGATGCGGATGACATCGATGCCCGCGTGCGAATAGAAGCGGCGGTCCTCTGCGGCGACGAAAGCGCCGCGCACGCGCTCTGGCAGGGCGCTGGAGTCCCGGCGGGCGGGCGGCAGCGAGGGAATCGCGACCTCGACCCCCTCGCGATCGAAGAGCTTAGCCGCCTCTGGCTGGGCGAGCAGGCCTTCCCTGGCATAGGCAAGCGGCACGCGAAAGAAAACCATCGCCACGAGGAGGGAGGCGGCGAGCGCCGCCGTCACCCCGAGCAAGCGGCCGAATACCTTTAATAAGATGGGAAAAAACCTTCGCTTTTTCAAAAAATTCCACCTCCGATTCCATGAACTGGCGCCGCACTATTTTGGCCAATTCGGCGCTTTTCCATACTTTGTGGCTGGATTTGAAGGGCGGAATTCATTTATACTATACACAAGAAAATGTTTATAGAAAAAGAAGGAAGGGGGAGCGGCATGATCAAGCGATGGCTGCCCTTGTTCTGCGCTGGCGCGATGATGATCACTCTCTTGGTTTTCGCGTTTCAAATCAAAAGCGAAAGCGGCGAAAATGCGGGCGCGCAGGCGATGAGCTTGGCTGGCGCGGCGGGGCTTGGCGCGGGCGCCTTGCACCAGCGCAAAAGGCAAAAGGAAGAAGAGAACTATCAAAGCCTGCTTCGGCCAGAGGGCGTGGCAAGGTTTTGCGACGTAGCGGGCAATGACGAGGCGCTGAATGACCTCGCTCAGCTCGTTGATTACCTTAAAAATCCAAAGGCCTACGACGAGGCGGGCGCGCGGATGCCTCGCGGCGTTCTGCTCTACGGCCCGCCGGGCACGGGCAAAACCCTGCTGGCGCGGGCCGTGGCGGGCGAGGCCGGCGTGCCCTTTTTGACGAGGACCGGCTCGGATTTTGTGCAGATGTATGCGGGCGTTGGAGCCAAGCGGGTGCGCGAGCTCTTCAAGGCAGCTAAGGAATACGATAAAAGCGTCGTCTTCATCGACGAGATCGACGCCCTGGGCAAGCGGCGCGGCGCCGGGGATGAAAACGCGGAGCGCGAGCAGACCCTGAACGCCCTCCTTTCTGAAATGAACGGTTTTTCGGCCCAAAATCGCGTGCTGGTCATCGCCGCGACGAATCGACCCGACGTTTTGGATGAAGCGCTGCTGCGCCCCGGCCGCTTCGATAGGCGCATCGAGGTCGGCCTGCCGGATTTAAACGCAAGAGAGAAGATTTTAAGGCTGCTTCTGGGTAAAATCGGCTCTGCGGCCTGCCCGCTGGAACTGGCCAAAAAGACGGCCGGTTTTTCGGGCGCCGGACTTGAAAGCCTGGTCAACGAAGCGGCGATTTTAAGCGCGAGCTCGGGCCAAAGGGTGGGCGAGCCAGCTTTGGAGCAGGCCTATATCGAGGCGCTTGCCGGCAAGACCAAGTTCGACAGCGCGCTTGACCCCTTTGGCAAGCGGCAGGTCGCGGCGCACGAAGCGGGCCACGCGCTGGCCAGCCGCCTGCTTTTGCCGGAAGAAAAGATCATTCGGGTTTCGGTTTTACCCTCTGTGCGAGGGGCCGGCGGCTACGTGGCCAGGCAGCCCTCGGAAGGGCTGCCCACGCGGCGGAGCGTTCTGGGTTCCATCGGGGTGGCGCTGGCCGGGCGCGCGGCGGAGGAGCTTTTCTTTGGCAAGGAGGGAATCAGCGCGGGCGCGGCGAATGATTTGCGCAGGGTGGCTCAGATCGTTCGCAAGCTCGTCGGCGAATACGCCTTAGAGCCGGGTTTTGGGCTGCTGGTAGACCGTAAGCTCGATGAGGATCGGCTCAACGCCGTGCTTGAGCGCGAATACGACAGGATTTTGGGCCGCTTGGGCGACCATTTCGATATTTTAAGCAGGCTGACCGAGCTCTTGATTGAGCGGGAGCAGATCGGCTGCGAAGAGACAGAAAGCTTCTTCTCCAGCGCGTTTCACGCGCAAAAAAGCGAAAAACAAGAGCTTTTGGCAACTGACAAAAGCTCCTAAATTCGGCGAAGGAAAGGGCGCGTCAGCCGCTGAACTCTACCCTTGGCTTTTTGGGCAAGCCCCATATAGCGCAAGAAGGGGGAAGCGACATGCTGCGGCACACGCTGCAAGGCGATACGCTCACGGTGTTCTTAAAGGGGGAGCTCGACCACAACAGCGCCAAGGAGATGCGCGAGTGGATGGACGGGCTCATCGACGGGGCAAAGGCAAGGCGGCTGGTGATCGACCTTTCTGGCCTTGAATTCATGGATAGCTCGGGCATCGGCGTCATTATAGGCAGATACAACAAGATGCAAAAGCGCGGCGGCACGGTGGGCGTGCGCAGGGCGGGCCCCAGAATCAACCGCATTTTCAACCTTTCGGGCGTGTATGAGCTCGTGGAAAAGCTATAGGGGGATGAATCGATGAAGGCAAATGAAATGCGGCTGCGTTTTAGCGCGCTGCCCGAAAACGAGGCGTTCGCCAGGCTCTGCGTGAGCGCGTTCGTCATGCCGCTCAACCCGACGGTGGAAGAGAACGAGGATGTGAAAACCGCGGTTTCAGAAGCGGTGACCAACGCCATCATCCATGGCTACGACGGAAGATGCGGCGAGGTGGAGCTTCTTGCCAGCTACGACGAGGGCGGCCGGCTCAGCCTGACCATCGAAGACAAGGGCTGCGGCATCGAGGACATCGCCAAGGCGATGGAGCCAATGTATACTTCGCGGCCGGATCTCGAGCGCTCTGGCATGGGCTTTGCGGTGATGGAGAACTTCATGGATGAGCTTTAGGTCATTTCGGCGCCCGGCGAGGGCACGAAAGTGCGGATGCGCAAGAAATTCGCCTGCCTGACCGAAGAAAAGGAGCAGCTTGCCTAGTGCTGCCCTCGGTTCTATTAATCTTTCGTCGTCCTCATCGGGCAATCACGGTGCAATTTAGCGGATTCCCCTTCTTGAGCTCTTTTTATGTGGAAATAAAAGCGTCCAGCATGGTCTGGCCGCTTTTTTGCGCCGGATGAAACGATTTGGGGCGGAAGGCGTTTAATAAAATAAGAGGTGAGCATGGTGAAAAACATGAAAAGAGCTTTTGCCTTGGGACTGCCCTTGCTTTTAACCCTGGCCCTGTTGATGGGTTGCGAAAAGGGCTCGTCTTTAGGCAAAAACCAGCCTGGTCTGGATATCGAAGTGGGCATCGTGAAGGCGCTTGCAGGGGGCGTCGAGTACATCCCGCTTCAAAATTGGATTTATTCTTATAATGCTGCGACCGGCGTAGCTGCAGATGGTTTTCGTCTGCAGCCCGCAGAGATTCCGGATGACTTGCCAAGCCTTCAACTGACGGAGGATTTTAAGATCATCGTTGAGGGGAATGGCGCGAGCGATGAGCTAAGGTACTCGCTCTATGATGAGGATTTTCAGCGAGTATATTTCCAGGCAGAGGAATTCACTATGCCAACAAAGCCAGGCGAATATATCCTGAGTATGGAAACGGCTTGGGGGAATGAAAGCGGCTACGAGGGCTACCAATACCTCTTTAAGCTCAAGGCGGATGGCAAGCCCACGCCGGAAGAGCTCGGCTTCGATGCCCAAATCGTTCGCACCAACGGCTACTCGGAGGGCAGCGAATACCCCATCGTGACCGTGGTCACATCAAAGGCTGCGCTGCGGCACTATTTTGAAGAAAACAAGATCTGTTATGACTTTGCCCCGCGCGAGGCCGTCTATGCGGATGCGACCATTGGCTTTGCCGATGCGATTCAGCGCTATAACAACGCTTTTTTTGAGAAAAAGCGTCTCGTGGTCGTCGTGCTGGAGGAGGGGAGCGGTTCCATCCGGCATTTAGTGAAAAAGGTCGGAGGGAACGGCGAAATCACCATCGAAAGGCTCTTGCCGGAGCCTAGCACCGACGATATGGCCCAGTGGCATATCCTGATCGAGCTTGATCAGGCCCTTGAGCCAAAGGGCTTCCGCGTCGTTTTGGAGGATGCGAAGGCAAGCTAGCAAGCGAGTAGGGACGAGCTGGCAAAAAAGGGGGCTTTTAAGCCGCTTTTTGCCCTGCGGAATTGACAAGAGCGCCCAAAGGGAATAAAATAGGAACGTTCAATGAAGAGGAAGGCCGCAAAAGGGCCTTCCTTCGCATAAAAACCCCAATCCGAATTGATATTCAAAGAAGCGGAGGCCTTTGACGATGGCGGTTTTAAGCTATGATTTTGCGGCGATCGAGAAAAAGTGGCAAACCCTTTGGGAGGAGCAAAAGAGCTTCTATGCCAAGGACGATTTTTCGAAGCCCAAATTCTATACCCTGATCGAGTTTCCCTACCCCTCCGGCGCGGGGCTGCATGTTGGGCACCCAAAGTCCAACACCGCGATGGATACCATCGGCAGGAAGAAGCGGATGGAGGGTTATAACGTCCTTCTGCCCATCGGCTGGGACGCCTTCGGCCTGCCGACCGAGAATTTTGCCATCAAGAACCACATCCACCCGGCCATCGTCACGAAGAATAACATCGATCGCTTCCGCAGCCAGTTAAAGGCCCTTGGCTTTGCCTTCGATTGGGATCGCGAGATCGACACGACCGATCCGAATTACTATAAGTGGACGCAGTGGATCTTCTTAAAGCTGCTGGAGCATGGGCTTGCCTATAAGACTGAAATGCCCATCAACTGGTGCACGAGCTGCAAGGTCGGCCTGGCGAACGAGGAGGTCGTGGGCGGCGTGTGCGAGCGCTGCGGCGGCGAGGTCGTCAGGCGCGTGAAGTCCCAGTGGATGCTCCGCATCACCGATTATGCCCAAAAGCTGCTCGATGGCCTCGACGAGGTGGACTTTATCGACAAGGTGAAGGCCCAGCAGCGCAACTGGATCGGCAGGTCAGAGGGCGCGGAGGTCGATTTCGCCCTGGATGGCCTGCCCGCGAAGCTCCGCGTCTACACCACGAGGCCAGACACGCTTTTTGGCGCGACCTACATGGTCGTTTCCCCCGAGCATGGGCTGATCGATGAATACGAAAGCAGGATCGAGAACATCGACGAGGTTCGCGCCTACCAGCGCGAGGCCGCGAGAAAGTCCGACTTTGAGCGCACGGAACTCAACAAGGAAAAGACCGGCGTGGAGCTCAAGGGCATCCAGGCGGTGAACCCGGTCACGGGCGGGCTGATCCCGGTTTGGATTGCGGACTATGTGCTGACTTCGTATGGCACGGGGGCCATCATGGCCGTGCCCGCGCATGACGAGCGCGACTACGAATTCGCCAAGAAGTTCGGCCTGCCCATCGCGCAAGTCGTGGCCGGCGGCAGCATCGAAGAGGAGGCCTATACCGACATCGCCTCCGGCACCATGATCAATTCAGGCTTTTTAGACGGCCTTTCGGTTGCGGAGGCCAAGAAGAGGATCACGGAGTTCTTGACCGAGAAGGGCATCGGCGAAAAAAAGGTCAATTTTAAGCTGCGCGACTGGGTTTTTTCGCGCCAGCGCTATTGGGGCGAGCCGATTCCGGTCGTCTGGTGCCCGCATTGCGGCTGC
>JAITTC010000242.1 GCA_031287285.1 Christensenellaceae bacterium | reverse complement strand
GGCGCTGATGCTGGTTCCGCCGGAAGAGCGCGATCGAATTGCCGTTTTGGTGGATGTCGGCTACCTGAACACCGAGATCCTGTTCGTGCGCGGCGACGCGCTGGTCTATCACGAGGTCTTTGGCCTGGGCGGCGGCCATATCACGGCTGATCTTGCCTATGGCCTCAAGTTCACGATGGAAATGGCAGAGGAGCTCAAGCGGAAATTCGCCTTTGGAGCGGGGCAGGACTTGAGCGCGACCGACTCTTCGGGCCGCGAAGTCCATGTTTCGCGCGAAAAGGCGGCCGAGATCATCCTGCCGCGCGCGGAAGAGATCGCGGAAGAGGCGCAAAAGATCATCGACAGCGCGGGAATCCGCTTGGATTCCAGATCCGCCTTCTACCTAACCGGCGGCGGTCTCATGATGCGCGGGAATAGGGAATATGTTTCCAATATCTTCGAAAGATCGGTCAAAACCCCGCAGCCCATGGCGGTGAAGCTCAACTCCCCGATGTATTCGGCGGCCCTTGGGCTTTTGGAACTCGTTTACGAGTCGGTGAGCCAGCTCGACTTAAAGCCCGACGCATCGGGCAAGAAGGGCGGCAAGTTCGGCCAGATGGTGAAGGGCTTTTTCACTAAATAAGGCATAAAGTTCAAGCGCATCGCAGCCAGGTGGCAGCGTCAAATCTTTTTTCGAGGGGGATTTTCGTGTTGGAATTCGAAGCGGATCAGGTTCTGGGGGCGCAGATCAAGGTTGTGGGCTGCGGCGGCGCCGGCAATAACGCAATCAACCGCATGATTGAATACGGTCTTCGCGGCGTGGAGTTTGTCGCGCTGAATACCGACAGGCAAGCGCTTGGCAAGTCAAAGGCTGAAAATAAGGTCCAGATCGGCGAAAAGCTCACGCGCGGGCTTGGCGCGGGTGCGAAGCCCGCGATCGGGCAGGCCGCCGCCGAAGAGAGCAGGGAAGAGATTTCAAAAACCATTCGCGGCTCTGATTTGGTCTTCATCACGGCTGGCATGGGCGGCGGCACGGGCACGGGCGCCGCGCCCGTTGTGGCGCAGATCGCCAAAGAAATGGGCATTTTGACCATAGGCGTCGTGAGCAAGCCCTTCCTCTTTGAGGGGCGGCAGAGGATGCTCAACGCAGAAAAGGGCATTATGGAGCTCAAAGCCCAGGTCGATACCCTGGTCGTGATCCCGAACGATCGCCTTTTGCAGATCGTCGGCAAGAACACCTCCCTGCCGGAGGCCTTCAGCATTGCAGACGATATTCTGCGCCAGGGCATCCAGGGCATTTCCGACCTAATCGCGGTGCCCAGCCTCATCAACCTGGACTTTGCAGACGTCAAAACGATCATGGAATCGCGCGGCATGGCGCATATGGGCATCGGCCTTGGCAAGGGCGAAAATCGGATGCTCGAAGCCGCCAAGCAGGCCATTCAGTCCCCGCTTCTCGAAACGACCATCGAAGGCGCCAGGGCGGTGCTCATCAACATCACGGGCGGCAGCTCCGTGGGCATCCTCGAGGTCAACGAGGCGGCCTCCCTCATCGCGCAGGCCGCCGATCCGGAAGCGAATATCATCTTTGGCGCCGGCATTGACGAAAGCTTTGACGACGAGGTGCGCATTACGGTCATCGCGACGGGCTTTGAGGGCGCCATGAACGATGGCTATGCCCCCCCGCAGCAGCCGGGCCTTGGCAACAAGCAGGTAATCCGCAGCCCCGAAAGGCCTGCGGCCGACGAGCCGACCATCCCCTCTTGGGTGATGAGCGAGCCGCGTGAGCGCGAGCAGCGCCCCCTGCGCGCCCCGCGCGTGCAGCCGCCGCAGCAGCGCTACAACAGCTACGACGAATACGACGAAGAGCCGCAGACGCAGCCCCAGCAGCCGGCACAGCAGGGCTATTACGACGATCGCCCCCAGCCGCAGGGCCGCCAAACGCAGCGCAACCCGCGCGTGTATGGCAGCGAGGAGGACGTGCCCCCTTCGCCGCCGAACAGGCAGGAATATTCGCCTGACGTGCCTGCCTTCCTGCGGCGCGGCTCCAAGAACAACAACCGCTGAATCCAACTCCCATTGGAAATTAAGTCCAATGGGAGTTTTTTTAATATTTGGGGCGGATTCCGCTTGCGCTTTAGAAACAACTTTGTTACAATACGTCTAAAACGTGGTATCGTGCTTCCTGGCTCAGGGAATCGCGAATCATGGCCGCTGGCTGGCGGCAAGAAAGGGGTATTTCCGTGCGCATGAAAAGATTTTTTGCTCTTTCGGTCGTTTTGGCCTTGGTTCTTATGCTGTGCCTTGGCACTGCCTCCGCTTCCTCGCACTCCCGTTATGAGTATGGCAGCGGCTATACCGCCTTCGTAGATGCGAGCTCCTTGAACCTGCGCGCGGCGCCCAGCACCAGGGCCGCGAAGATCGGGTCGCTGCATAGGGGCACCTGGGTGAACATCCTCGCTGAGATCGGCGAATGGTCCTATGTAGAAACCTACCTGAGCGGTTACCTGACGAGGGGCTATGTTTACACGGGCTACCTCTTCGTCGGGGCCGAGTATGCGCCCGCAAAGCCCGCGCCTGCCCCAAAGACGGTGAAGAAGCCCGTTGTCGTGCCGATCGATGAATGCTGGCTCGGCAATGTTTACGGCGGCAAGGTTCCTCCGGAAGAAACGGTTTGGAGCCGCGTTTTGCCGCAATTCTAATCAGCTAGCGCAAAGGCGCATCCAAAGAAGCGGGCTTTTGAGCCCGCTTCTTTTTGCATTCGATAGATGGGAGCGATTGCTTTTAACCAGGCATTGGCGGCGGGCGCGCCTTGGATTGAGATTCAAGAGCTTAGCGCTGAATGGGATGGGGATGGGCCTTGCCGATTTTGCCCGAAAGGCCATTAACAAAGAAAAAGCATCAAAAAGCAGGCCTCAAAGGGGAAAGAGGCCTGCTTTTCGGCGATTCAAGCGCTTAACTAAGGTGCAGGGCGCGCCGAAGGGCGGCGAGCACCGGCAGGGCGACGATCACGGCCAGCACGGCGGTGACGACCTGCACGATGTGGTTAAAGAAGGCCGTGGCCAGCGCGGGAGCAAGGGCCCCGGTCTTGGGAAAGAGCATGAAGAAGGCCATTCCAAGGGCAATCACCGCGTATTTGACGGGAGCCGCGAGGAAGGCGATCCAGAGGCGGCCGGGTTTGAAGCCAAGCGCCGCGCCAACAGAAACCACCGCATTGCCGAGCATGACGGGCACCATCATGGGCAGCTGCGAATGGCCTTGCATCACGGCGATGATAGGAGCCACGATCGCGATGATCAGCGAGGACCAGACATTGACGCCGGCAGCCGCGACGATGAGCCCGAGGTTGACCAGGGTGCCGATGATATAGGTCACGTAGTCAAGGCTTGGAACCGCGTTGCCGGATGGGGGGAAGAGAGGGCGCGAAAGCTGGAAGAGCAGGGTCAGTGCCAGGAGCACCGCCGTGCGCGTGATAAACTGAATCTGTTTGCTCGTCATAACCTAAAGTCATCCTCCTTGTTTTGCGGCCAGAAGGCTCTTGCAGCTCACGCCCGGAAGCGCGCCGAGCTTGCCGGTGAAGGCGCCGATCTCGTCGTTGCTGCCTTCGATGATCAGGGTGATGACGCCGCGCTTGTTTTCTTGATCGGGGATGCCCATGCGCCCCCGAACCAGGCGCATATAGTCGCCGATGATGTGGTTGACTCGCTCGGAGGAGCTTAAATCCTCCACGACGATGCCCACGAAGCCTAGGCGTTTTTCCATGAGTTACCAAGTCCTTTCGCCGCGCATGATTTGTGAAGGGGCTGAAGGAAACTCGCTTTAAGGGGATCTCATGCTCGCTCACCTCTATCTCTCTGCCTGAGGTATTTTGTTACCCTTGGCGTCAATGAAATGGCGGCAAAGGCGGCGAAAAACGCCGCTGAATGCCTCTGTAATACTATACCATATTTTTATGGCGCATAAACGATTTTTCATAAAAAAAGCCCCGCGCAAAGCGCGAGGCCCTGGGTCTTTGGGGGATGGCAAAAGGGGTTAGTCCTCGTCGTCTTCCTCGGGAAGCTCGGCATTGTGAAAGACCTCGTTTACGTCGTCGAGATCGTCGAGCATGTCGATGATCTTGAGCAGCTTTTCGAGATCCTCCCCCTGCGGGGCGACGGTGTTTTGGGGAATTTGGTCGATCTGCGCGGAAGCAAGGCTGTATTTGCCCTCTAAGGCCTCGCGGACGGCGGAAAGCTCGTTCGGGCCGGTCAGGATCTCATACACGCTGTCGCTGAGCTGCACATCGTCGGCGCCCGCCTCTAAGGCGTCGAGGGTGATCTCGTCTTCATCGAGGTTTTCGCCCTCGATGATGATGACGCCCTTGCGATCGAAGAGGTAGCTGACGCAGCCCGTCGCGCCCAGGGAGCCGCCGTGCTTTTCAAAGGCATGGCGCACGTCGCCTGCGGTGCGGTTGCGGTTTTCGGTGATGCAGTCCACGATGATGGCGGTCCCCGCCGGGCCGTAGCCCTCGTAGCTGATCTCGACGTAGTTCGCGCCGCCATCCTCGCCCGCTGCCTTCTTGATGGAGCGCTGGATGTTATCGTTCGGCATGTTGTTGGCCTTTGCCTTGGCGATGACGTCGCGCAGCTTGGAGTTTGAAACGGGGTCGGGCCCGCCCGCGCGGACGATGATTGCGATTTCGCGCCCGAGCTTGGTGAAGATCTTGCCGCGCGCCGCGTCCGCCTTGCCCTTTTTGTGCTTGATGTTGGCCCATTTGGAATGCCCTGACATATTGCAAGCCCCTCCCGGATGTGCTTTATAACCCAAAGAGTATAGCACGGCAGGGCTGAACTCGTAAAGCCTTGCCGTGCATTTTAGATCAAGGTTTAACGGGGCATTTACCGCTTGAGCAGGTTAAGGCCGATTTCGTAGGCGCTTTGCAGATCCTTGGGGAACTGCTCTTCTCGCCAGACGCGCTTGTCGTCGATGTGAAAGATCTTGTTCATGTACTTGGAGTAGTCGTCAAACTGCCAGGTATTGGTGCAAAGATAGTATTCCTTCGGGCCGTTCAGGCTGCCAAGCAAGCTGAAGTTCTGCTGGAACATGGCCGGGTAGCCGCCATTTTCGGCCTGTTCCGCGCGCACGTTCATGGTGAAGAAAAAGGCGGCCGCGATGTTGTTTTCGCTCTTTGGGCCCAAGGGGCCGTCGTAGCTGCCGTTCATGAACGAGAGCCTTTCGAGGAAGCAGCGCATTTCGCCGGTCACGTTGCCGCAATAGATGGGCGAACCCACGAAGAGGGCGTCGGCCTGCATGATGCGATCTAAAACCGGCTGTAAATCGTCTTTCTGGGCGCAATGCCACATGCCGGAGCCGTCTGCCTTCATGCAGTTGAAGCAGCTGACGCAGCCCTTGAAGTTCAGGTCATACAGGTGAACGATTTCGGTTTCCGCCCCATGGGCCTTCGCGCCTTCCAAAGCGGAATTTAAGAGCTGCGCGGTGCTGAAGTTCTTGCGGGGGCTGCCGTTTACGGCGATTGCTTTCATGATGGGCCTCCTTCGTGCTGGCGCGGGGGAGATACGGGCTTAAAAGTCCTCGTCGATCGCGATTGGTTTGGCGTCCGGCGGAATCGGGCAGGTATAGCCATCTTTGGCGTTCACGGCAAACTCCGCCCGGGCTTTTTTAAGAATTTCCGGGTTTTCAAAAAGGTCGACGGCCGCAGCGGCCAGCACCTTGCCGGCTGCGAGCAGGCCCTTATGGGCGATGGAGCTTTTGCCGCAGGCGACCTGCTGCCAGGAATGCCCCGGCGACTTCGATGCAAAGCAGGCCGTGACGAATTGCGCCGTGGGCGTGAGCCAGGAAACATCGCCCACGTCGGTGGAGCCCATCGACTGCTTGCCCGATTGGAAGTAGGGCACGATGAAGTCGTTGAGGGGCTTTGTTCCGTCGCATGAAAGCCTGCGAACCTCTTCCGTGATCTCGCTGCCGTCGATCAGGCCTCGGCCCGGCAAGCCGTTTTTGGCGTTTTCGATGGTGGCGGTGAGGCTTTGGGCGAATGCCTCTTCTTCCTTGGTGTAGCTTGGCGCGCCGACGAGCTCGAAATTATCGAAAAGCAGCCTTTCGAGCGTGAAGTTCGAGATGGTGTTGGCCGTGCCGTCGATAAAGCGGCGCTTGAGCCGGGTTTCGGTCATCATCGCGGCCGCCTCCGCGATCTTATCGACGCGCTTGAGGAGCGCGAGAGCCTCCTTCACCTGGGTGGAGCGCACCATATAGAGCACGCGCGCCCTCGGCTGCACCACGTTTGCGGAATCGCCGCCCGCGTCGGTGATGGCGTAATGCACCCTGGCGTGATCCGCCATGTGCTCGCGCAGGAACTGCACGCCGATGTTCATCAGCTCCACGGCATCCAGCGCGCTGCGGCCGGATTCCGGGTCGCCAGCCGCGTGCGAGGCCACGCCAGTGTATTGATATTCGACCTGAATGCTGGAGTTGTTCGTGCCCGTGGTGATGGAGTTGACGTCGCTCGGGTGCCAGGTGAGCGCGGCGTC
>JAITTC010000202.1 GCA_031287285.1 Christensenellaceae bacterium | reverse complement strand
TGCGGAAAAGGTCTTATGGCACGGCATTTGCCGACGAAGCTCTAAGCATCGCCGCCTTTTGATCGAAAGACGACCAGCTTGTTGCCGATGAAGTTTACGCCCATCGAAAACACCGTGGCGATGAGCTTCGCGCCGTAGAGGTTCATGGAGAGCCCCTCGCGCAGGAGATATAAAACCCCGGAAGCAACCGCGAGCGCGACGAGGTTCACGGCGAGGAAGGCGGCGAGCTGCCGCCCGCTCATCTTCCCCTTTTGTGCAAAGGTCCAGCGCTTGTTGAAAAAGAGGCTGTTGCAAAGGCCCAGGCTATAGCTCAAAACCTGCGCGAGCACGTAGTAAGTCTTGAAGAAGGGCAAAAAAGACAGGAGCCAGAACGCGCCGCAGTCCACGGCCGTGTTCAGCACGCCCACCAGTCCGAATTTAACCGCCTGCAGGAACCATTCGCGAAGGTTTTTCATCGCTGTTTTACCTCTTTGTTCGTATTTCTTGGCCCAGTGAATGCGCTGTTTCCCCCAAGCGTTTGGGCGGCGCGCTTGGCGGCTCATGCCGAGCAGGGAAGGATCGGCATGAGCGGGTGCTTTTTTGGGAAGCGCCGACTGAATGCGACTGCATCCTCTTGGCTGAGCGTTTTAAAGGCCAACGCTTTTGGTAGGGCCGGTCAGCGGCTGGGCTGGCGCTTTAACGGCCCTCCTCGTCATTGCGAGGAGCGGAGCGACGCGGCAAGCGCAATGACGAGAGACTCTCACCGCACAACCGAGTAGGAATTGGATTGCTTCGCCGCCACCCGCGAGGAGCGGAACGACGCGGCAAGCGCAATGACAAGAGGCCCTCCGCGCGCGGTCGAGGAGGAACGATTCCCGCCCTTAGAACAGCGTCCACGAGGGCAGCCACTTGAGGAAGCTTCCCTGAAAGGCCGGCATGGGCACGCCGGTTAAGACCGGGTAGAACAGGAAGAAGAGCAGAACGACGATGCTCAGGTACGCGCCGATATAGGCCTTGGCATGCCGGTGCTTTGCGTAGAAATCCTCGATGAAGAGCGTCAGCGCCAGGATGATGAAGGGCACCGAAGCAAAGTAGTGGTAGATGAAGGTCGTTCGCGGCACCAGAACCCAGGGCAGGTAGTTGGCGCAGAAGCCCAGCAGGATGAAATAGATTCTGGGGTCGCGCCTGCCATAGCCGCGCAGGGCCCTGACGATGAGCCAAACAAGCGCCAGCGCGCCGGGCCACCAGACTGCCGGGTTGCCAAAGCTTGCGATCGAAGAGATCGTGCCCTCGGGTGGGTACTGCGAGATGAAGTACCAGATGGGGCGAATCATCAGCGGCCACTGCCACCAAGGCGATTCGTAGGGGTGCGTCGCAAAGACGTTCTTGTGGTAGTTCAGCATGTGGGTTTGGTAGCTCCAAACCTCCTGCAGGCCGTGGCGCGGCGCGTCGATTGCGAGGAATTGATAGTACGAGCCTACATAGATGAGCGCCGGGATGGCGAGGAAGAAGACAAGGCAGCCAAGCAGGGTGATCAGGGCGCTTTTGGGGAAGAGCGCCACGATTTTTTCGTCGTTTTCGCTTCTTTTATCGGCCTTTAAGGCAGCCAGGTACTCGCCAAAGCGCGAGAGGAACACCGCAAAGAACAGCACGGCGAGCCCGGCAGCCGCGTAAAGGCCGATCCACTTCGAGGCGATGCCAAGCCCCATGAAGAGCCCTGAAAAGAAGAGCGGCACCAGGGTCTTCCAGAGGGGCTGGTGGTAAAAGCTCATGGATGCGTAGCGTAGCATGAAGGCGAAGCCAAGGATGATGAAGAGCACCGGGTAGGAATCGATGGTGGCCAGGCGCGTCTGCGCCAGATGCATGAAGTCAAAGGTCAAAAGCGCGGTGGCGATGGCCGCGAAAGCCGTGCCCCTGAAGAGCTGCTTGGCCAGATAATACATCGCGGGGATCATCAGCAGCCCGGCCAGGGTGCCCGCGAAGCGCCAGCCAAAGGGCGTCATGCCAAGGAGGGCGATCGACCAGCTCATGAAGACCTTGCCAAGCGGCGGGTGGGTATTTTCATACCATTCCATACCGTGGAGCTGCTCGTAGGCGGTGCGGCCGTGGTAGACCTCGTCAAAATACATCGAGTCCATGTAGCCCGGGTGCTCGGGCACCATCCACTGCTCGTCAGCGAGGGCTTCGCCGCCGGGCAAGGCCTGCAGGGGGTAGGGTCTGCCCTCGCCGTCGGTCAGCGCGAGTTCAAAGATCTGCAGGGCAGGCTCCTTGACCTCGAGCACGCGGATCTTTGCGTAGCGCGCCGTGGTTTCGGGCTTTAAACTTTCCCACTTGAACATCGAGTAGGTGTCTGCCTCGAGCTCCATGGCGCTGCCGAAGTTCTGCCCGTCGCCCGAGAAGCTGATTTCGAGCTTGCCGTGGTTGATGCCGCCATAGTAATAGAAGCGGCCGATGCTCTCTTCCCGGCCGAGGTCGAGCACAGCCTCCTGGCCTAAGGCGCCCTTCCAAACCGATTGCGGCGCGTAGGAATTGCCCAGCTGGAAGAAGGCCAGGGGGGCGTAGAGGAGCATCATGGAGGCGATGAGGATGAAATCCCAGCGGGTGAAGCGATTCTTTTCGCCGGGTTCGCTTCCGCTTGGGAGTTTTGGGCCCAAAACCTGCGCGCCGAGCGCGGCCGAGCGGCCGGCATCGCTTAAGGGGAGGTTCTTTTTATGAACGCAGAGCCGGATGGCCGTGTACCAAAGAAGGGCCAGCAGGAAGAGGTTCAGCGCGCCCATGAGGAGCTGCGTAACCCGATCCCCCGCGGTGACGTGCTCGTGGCGCAGCACGATGAAGATGTTGAGCGCGTTCGTGACCGAAAGGCCGGCAAGGCAGAGCAGCAGGCGGCGATCGTCGTATTCGAGCGCAGCCAGGAACAACAGGGCCAGAATCGGGAGCATGTAGCGTTCGTGCATGCGCACGCCCAGCACGAACACGCCAAGCAGCAGGCAGGCGGCGGCCAGGGGGATGGCGCGCTTTTCGCGGCCCTTGAAGAAGAGGAAGAGCGAAAAGGCCACGCTCAGCCCCATGCTAAGGAGGCCCAAAGCTTGCCAGCTCAGGCCCAGAGGGCTTGCCAGCGCTTGATCGATCCAGTTGCCGCCGAGCAGCCCAAAGAGATTCATGGCGTTGACGGTTGCATAGGCATAGCTGCCCAAGGTGTTGAGGTAGAGTTGGAGCAGGTACTGGTAGCCGCCCACGCGCAGCACGAAGGGGAAGGAAAGCGCCAAAATCAGGGCCAAGGCGCTTAAAGCGCAGGCGCCGAGCTCCTTAAAGCCCTGCTTTTTATCGTTCATGATGCGCAGGGCGAACACGAAGAGCGGAATCACGCCGAACATCAGCGCTTGGGGCTTGAACAGCACCGCAAGGCCGTAGAGGAGGCTGCCCGGCAGGGGCTTTTCGCGATCGTAAAAATAAAGGCTGAGCAGCAGGAGCAGCGAAAGGATGCCGTCGATCTGGCCCCACATGGCGCTGTCGAGCCAAATCGCGGGGAGGAAGGCATAGCCAAGCGCGGCAAAGGCAGCGGCGCCTTCGCCTGCCCGCTTACGCAGCATGGCATAGATTAAATAGGCGGCGCAGAGATCCGCCAGCACGGCGGGGAGCTTGATGAGGAGCTTCAGCGCAAGGCTTTCTTGCGAAAGGGCGAAGAAGTCGCGAAGAAGCCCGATGGGCCAAAGAATGTAGAAGTAGCCGGGGGGATAGTCGGCGAAATAGTCCTCGGCATAGAAGCCAAGCGGTCCCACATCCGCCATGCGGGCCGCCCAGGCGGTGAAGCAGCCATAGTCCACACCGTAGCCTTCGATCTTGACCGAGAGCAGAAGGCGCAGCATCAGCGCCAGGATGAGCCCGATGCGAAGGGTCAGCCGGAGGGCGTCGCCCGAGAGCTTCAAATGGTGGGCCTTTGGCAGCCCAAAGAAGAGCAGCGCGGCGCCGAGCACCGAGAGGAAGGCGAAGAGGGGAACCCAGTTCGCGCCGCTTTCCCCTTCCTTGGCAGCCGGGGCCTGGGGCTCCAGGGTTTGCAGGGAGCTTGGCACAACGCCTGCCGGCAGGGCGCTCAGCTTTTCGAAGCGAACGTCTTTGAACCAGGCGCGGCCCTGCCCTTCGTTGCCATAAAAGCCAAGGCGCAGCGCCAAGACCAGGCTGCCGCGCTGGAAGAAGCCGGTCTTTCCGTAGACCTCGACATAGACCCACTCGCCGCCCGTGTCGCGCAGGCCCTCGGTGGCCACGAAGGTGTTGAGGAAGGAGAGGTTCGCGCCCACGTCGTCTTCAGAAAAACCCTCCGCCTTGATGAAGGCGCTGAAGCGGTAGTTGCTGCCCCCGCTGAGGGCCACTTCCTGCTCGAGCCTCGCATCGTTTGGAACCAGATTCTCGAGGAAGAGAACCGGCTCGCCGCCCTCTTGCTGCAGCTCAAAGGCGAAGTTGCCGGTTTCGCTCGCCCATCCGCCATAGTACCAATCCAAAACCCGGCCCTCTTCCATCTGAAAGCCCGGGTTTTTGAGCAGGTTTTCGCCCTCCGCGGCCAAGGCCCAAACGGGCAGGGCCAAAAGGGCCAGGATCAGAGCCGTCAGCAGGGCAAGTCGCCTTTTCATGCCGCATTTCCCCCAAACGATGTTTGATATTGCGCAAAAGGGCTTAAATCCCTTTATTTTTGGCCTGTTTTAATTTAAAATCCGCTCGTCTACGCGGCGGGCGACGCTGGTCGTATACGCCGTGAAGTGCTTGAGCCAAAACCTGCGCCCTTCCGGGTTGAAGCTTTCGAAATCGACGCCGCAGCGGGGAATTCCATGCCCGCGAAGCTCGTCCATCATGAAGGCCAGAAGCCCCGTGGCGATGCCCTTGCCGCGAAGCTCCGGCTCGGTGTAGGCGCCTGAGATGTTCATCATGGAAGGGTCGTTTGCCGCGAAGTTCTCGCCATCCGCCTGCAGGCGAAGGAAGGCCACGGGGCGGCTGCCGTCAAGCGCAATAAAATATGGATGCTGGCCGCCCTGTATTTCATCGGCCGTGCCGGCAACGGCCGCGGGGCTTGAAAACGGCAGGAAGATCGGCGAGGCGCTCAGATGGGCGCTTACGCGGTTGCGCATCCGCGCGAGGGCTTCGGCATCGCCCGACTCAGCCCGCCTAAAGCGGATGCCCTGGCAGGGCGGGGCCGCGAGGGGCAGCGTTTCGCGAACAGCATCGACGCAGCGCCCGCCAAAACCGCCCTGGAAGAAGCCCTTCAGCGCGGCTTCATCGTGCGCGTAGAGCGTGACCGCATGGCTGAAAACCCGGCCCGAAACCAGCCTTTCGGCCGCTGCCTGGTAGAGCCTCTCGTAAATTTCCGCGCGATTTCGCGAAACCGCGCCATGCGCGTGCACGGGCGACCAGGCGCCCTTGCAAGGGCCAAAAAGCCCCTCTTGGGGCTCATTCCAGCAGAAAAACCCCAAAAGCTCGCCGCCGCCCAGCGCCGCTACGCCGCGCTTTTCGCCGGCGTAGCCATCCAGCGCCGGAAGCCGCGCAAGCTCGGGCAGCGCGGGGACGAAAAAACGCTCTTCGTCGTAATTCAACCGCGCGAGCAAAGCCGCTTGCTCTAGTTGGCCGGGGGTAAAATCCACGATTTTCATCCGTGAAATCCTCCTGCAAGGGGGCCGCTTTTTAAGCCGGGGCCAAAGGCCTTTAAAAGAAGTAATGGTTCCCGCCCGTGAAGACGAAGGCCCTTTCGATGTGGTTGAGCCGCATTTCGCCGCCCGGGAAGAAGACTTCCACCACGTCAAAGCGCGCGGGGCGCTCTAGCCAGCCGTTCTCGGCCATGTAGGCGAGCGCCGCCCGGCTGACGCGCCGCTGCTTGGCGGCATTCACCGCCAAGGCGGGGTTTTCGTCGCGGGTGCGGAGCTTTACCTCCACGAAGACGAGGGTCTGGCCATCCTCAAGGAGAAGGTCGATCTCGCCGCCCGCGCGCTTTAAATTCCGGGCCAGCAAGCGAAGCCCCTTGCGCCTGAGCAGGAGCAGTGCCGCGTCCTCCCCGGCGCGCCCCTTGCCGTGCGCCTTGTTTTCCATCTATTTGCCTCCCGGAAGCTTGCGCAGAAACGAGGCCCGGTGCGCGGGGCTTGGCCCCAGGCGCAGGATCGCCTCGCAGTGTGCCGCCGTGCCGTAGCCCTTGTGCGCCGCAAGGCCGTAACCCGGGTGCTTTTCGTCGAGCTTGATCATCAGCAGGTCCCGCGTGACCTTCGCCGCGATGGAGGCGCACGCGATTTGGTATGAGAGCGCGTCGCCATGCGCGATGCCGATATGGGGAAGCTGGAGCGAGAGGCCCTCTTCGTAATCGACGAGCAAGAAATCGGCCTTTGCTCCATCCGCCGCGCGCTCCATCGCCAGGCGCGATGCCGCGCGGATATTCAGCGCCTCGATTTCATCGACGCTGGCCATGCCGATCCCTAAAAACAACGCCTGCGCTTGGATTTGGGCAAAAAGGCGCTCCCGCGCGGCCGCACTGAGCTTCTTTGAATCGTTCACGCCTAAAATCGGCTCGCCGGCGGGCATGACGGCGCAGGCAGCCACCACGGGCCCCGCCAAGGGGCCGCGGCCAGCCTCGTCCATGCCGCCCATGATAAGGCCTGGCGCCAGGTAGTTTGCGTCGTGTTCCAGAAGGCGCGCGAGGCGCTCCTTCGCGCCCTCCCGCGCGCTCACGGCGCTTGCGGGGGCGCCTCCAGGCTGATGCGCCCCATCTTGCCCGCGCGGAATTCATCGAGCAGCAGCTGCGCGCCGCGCATCAGGTCCATGCCGCCGCCCTGCATCAGCCAGCCGCGGGCCTTGCAGGCCTCTTCCATCACGATATCGTCGTCCGCATCGAGCCTTTCGAGCTTGAGCCGCTCGCGCAGGGCCTGCGGCCGCTCGTGCCGCAGGACGCGCACCAGGGCCTTGGCCAGCGCGTATTCGTCGGTGACCTCGGAGCGGATCGCCCCGAGGAAGGCCAGAACCCGGGCTGCGTCCTGGTCTTCGAGCTTGGGCCAGAGCATCCCCGGCGTATCTAAAAACTCGAGGTAGGGCGAGAGGCGAATCCACTGCCTGCCGCGCGTGACGCCTGGGGTATCGCCCGCCTTTGCGGCGGCGGAGCCCTTTAGGCGGTTGATAAAGGTGGACTTCCCCACGTTTGGGATGCCCGCGACCATCGCGCGCACCACCTTTTTGATGCCGCGCGCCCTTGCCCGCTCAACGACTGGCGCGGCCGCCGCGGTCACCGCGTCGACCGCAGGCTTTACGCCCTTTTGCGCCCCGGCCGAAAAGGGGAGAGCGTTGATTCCGAGCGCGGTAAAGCGATCGACCCAGGCCCTGGTGATTGGCGGATCCGCAAGATCCGCCTTGTTGAGCACCAAAACCCGAGGCTTTTGGGCGAAAAGCTCGTCGAAATCGGGGTTTGAGCTGGCGAGCGGGGCCCTTGCGTCGACCAGGAGCACGACGACGTCAACGGCCTTTAGCTGCTCGGCCAGCATGCGTCTGGTCTTGGCCATGTGGCCCGGGTACCATTGTATAGTCAAGGAAGCCCTCCTTCAAAATGAGGATTCATTCTCGTCGTCGTCGAGGTGATGGCGATAGTGCTTCTTAATCATCTCAAAGCTCTTTTCGCTCACGTCGTGTTCGATCTTGCAGGCGTCCGCATAGGCGGTTTCCGGGTCGACACCAAGGGCGATCAGCATATTCGAGAGGAGCTGATGGCGCTCGTAGATTCCCTCGGCAATCGCACGCCCCTGCGCGCTGAGGTGGATTAGGCCGCTTTCGTCTACGGAAATCTGCTCCCTCTCGCGAAGCAGCTTCATGGCGTGGCTGACGCTGGGCTTGCTAAAGCCCATCTCCGTTGCCACATCGACCGAGCGCAGCTGCCCATGCCTTTTTTCGAGAATCAGGATGGTTTCGAGGTAGTCCTCCGCGGATTTATAGGTCTTTGCCGGCATGGCTTCACGCTCCTTGGGTCCCGCTGGGGCTCTTCCCTTGGCGAGGGACTGCTTATTTGCCCATGTTAACACAAAAGGGGGTTGCTTTTCAACGCAGGGGGGTGAAAAAGTGGGCGAGGGCAGGATCTAGGGCAAGCAGGGGCGTCGGCCAGCCGTTTGAGAGTGCGGGCGACGGGGTCTCTCAAAGAACTCGGCCTGGGGAGGGGGACGCTGGGGTTTGCCGCAGGAGCTCGAGTGATGGCCTCGGGGGCGGGCCCGGAGGCAAGGCCTCCGGGGGTCGGCAAAAAAGGGCTCCGGGCCAGGCCGAAGGCCTGAGTCCGGGCTTTTTTGCCGGGCAGCCGCGCGCAGCGCGGCGCCCGCCCCTTGGCGCGCGAGCGGAGCGAGCGCGCCGGCGGGCCGCGAAGCGGC
>JAITTC010000218.1 GCA_031287285.1 Christensenellaceae bacterium | reverse complement strand
CGCGCTGCTGCTCAAGCTCTTCCCGGCTGCAGAAGCAGTGGTAGGCGCGGCCGCTTTCGATGAGCTGCTCCGCGTAAGGGGCGTAGCTCGCCTTGCGCTCTGACTGGATATAGGGGCCGCAGGGGCCGCCGATATCCGGGCCCTCGTCCCAGAGGATGCCGCAGCTTTTCAGGGTTTCGTAAATGACCTGGGTCGCCCCTTCGACGAAGCGGGCCAGGTCGGTATCCTCAATGCGCAGGAGGAACTTGCCCCCGCGCTTCTTGGCGAAGAGGTAGGCATACAGCGCGGTGCGCAGCCCCCCTAAGTGCATGTAGCCCGTGGGGCTTGGCGCAAAGCGCGTGCGAACCGTCATAAAAGCAGCTCCCTTTTAGGTAAAATGGCGGCCGGCTCAGGGCCTGTAGGAATCCTTGAGCGAAACGGTGCGGTTAAAGACCGGCGCGCCGGGCCTTGAGCTAGGATCGACGCAGAAATAGCCCTGGCGCATGAACTGGAAGCTCTGCCCCGGCGATAATTCGCCCAGGGCGGGCTCTAAAAAGCCCTTTACGACCTTAATGGAGCCGTGGTTGAAGCGCGCGAGGAAGTCCGGCTTGGCGGGGGCCGCGTTTTCGCCCTCGTCGCCCTCTTCGGCCCCTTCTTCGGGCTCGGCCGCGGCTTCTTCATCGCCAAACATGTAGTCGTAAAGCCTGCCCTCAAAGGGGAGGGCGCTCTTTGCCTCGACCCAGTGCAGCGTGCCCTTGACCTTGCGACTCGCGCCCTCGCCGCCGCTTAAGGAGCTCAGGTCCACCGAGCAGATCAGCTCGGCGATCTCGCCGTTTTCGCCCTTGACGACCTCGTCGCAGCGGATGATATAGGCGGATTTCAGGCGCACCTCGCGGCCCGGCGCCAAGCGGAAGAACTTGGGCGGCGGGTTTTCGTCAAAATCCTCGCGCTCGATGTAGAGCGTTCGGCCAAAGGGCAGTTCGCGCGTGCCCCACTCCGGATGGTCCGGGTGGTTTTCGGCAGAAACGAGGATGGTTTTCTCTTCAGGCCAGTTGCTTAAGGTAATCTTTAGCGGGTCGAGCACGGCCATGGCACGCCTGGCTGACGCGTTCAGATCCTCGCGCACGCAGTGTTCGAGCAGGCGGATATCCACGACCGAATCGGCCTTGGCGATGCCCACGCGGCGGAGGAAGTCGTGGATCGACGCAGCCGAATAGCCGCGCCTGCGCAGCGCCGTAAGGGTGGGCATGCGCGGGTCGTCCCAGCCGGAAACATAGCCCTTTTCGACCAGAGCGCGCAGGTAGCGCTTGGAGAGCACGGTGTGGGTGAGCTTCAGGCGGGCAAATTCGATCTGCCTGGGGTGCGCGTCAAGCAGGGTGCAGTTGTCGCGCACCCAATCGTAGAGCGGCCTGTGGATTTCGTATTCGAGCGAGCAAAGCGAGTGCGTGATGCCCTCGATCATATCCTGAATCGGGTGGGCGAAGTCATACATTGGGTAAATGCACCATTTATCGCCGGTGTTGTGGTGATGCGCGTGGAGGATGCGATAGAGCGTCGGGTCGCGGAGCAGCACGTTGGGCGAAGACATGTCGATCTTGCCGCGCAGCACCATGCGGCCGTTTTCGAACTCGCCGGCGCGCATCCTGCGGAAGAGATCGAGGCTTTCTTCAGCCGGCCTGTCGCGGAAGGGCGAGTTCTTGCCGGGCTTGGTGAGCGTGCCCCTGTATTCCCGCATTTCTGCCTGCGAAAGCTCGTCGACATAGGCCAGGCCCTTTTGGATGAAGTCCTCGGCAATCTCGTAGGTCTTTTCGAAGTAATCGGAACCGTAGACCATCTTATCCCACTTGAAGCCAAGCCAGCGGATATCGTCTTGAATGGCCTGCACATACTCCGTGTCTTCCTTAGTGGGGTTCGTGTCGTCAAAGCGGAGGTTGCAGCTGCCGCCGAAGCGCTCGGCCATGCTAAAGTCGATGTAGAGCGCCTTGACGTGGCCGATGTGCAGGTAGCCGTTGGGCTCTGGCGGGAAGCGGGTTTGAATCGCACCCTTCACCTTGCCTTCGGTCAGATCCTGCTCGATGAATTCCTCGATGAAGCTGCGGCTTTTTGGGGCTTCCTGCATGGGGGCCATCTCCTTTCGGCGCTTCAAGGGCCTTTCGCTCGCGCTAACCGACCCTTTGAATAGCGCTTAGTATACCACATTTTTTTGGCTTTTCACAGGGTTTTGCTTCGCCTTAAGGCCTTTTGCTCTCATTTTTTACACTTCGCCGCCTTCGTTGTGGTATACTGGCTAAAAGTGGGCTTAAAAGGGGATTTTTAAGTTGGCTCAGGTTTTTGCAATCGACTTCATCGCGCGCTATGGCTATTGCGACCGCTTCGGCCGCATGAGCCCCACCAACCTGCTGAAGGAATGCCAGCAGATCTCAATGGAGCACAGCCAGCGGCTTTCCATCGGCTATTACGAGTACTTAAAGCCTAGGAATTTGGCCTTTTTGCTGGCCAAGCAAAGGGTGAGCGTGAGCGCAGGAGAGATGCCCCTTGGCGGCGAGGCGCTGCGCCTGACGACCTCGGCCAGCCGCACGGGAGCCTTTTATTTGAGGGAAAACCGCCTTTTCAACGAAGAAAAGAGGGAATTGGCCAAGGTAGAGGCGCGCTGGGTGCTGGTCGATCTGGCCGCGGGGCGCATCCTTCGAAGGCCGCCGCCCGAAATCGCCGAACTCTTCTTAAACGAGGTGGAGCCTTTTGGCGATTTCCGCATCGAAAGGCCTCAAAATCCGCAAAAAACGCTGCATTTGCGGGCGCTGCCCTCGCTTTGCGACGTCAATGGCCATGTCAATAACGCAAGCTATGCGGACTTCATCCTCGATGCGCTCGACGCCGAGCTGAGCTCCGGAAAGGCGCTTCGCGAGCTTGAGATCGTCTACAGCCAGCAGATCCTTTGCGGCGCGGAGTTCGAGCTGCTGATGGAAGCGCGGGGCGGCGAGTTTCTCTTCATGGGCCAAAGCGCTGAAAGCGCCTTCTTTCAGGCGAGGGCCTGCCTAACTTAAACAAAAAAGCCCGCGTAAGCGGGCTTTTTGCTGTGCTTTAAAGCAAGGGCATCTTGCGGTAATAGGCCACGCGCTCGTCGATCTCGCTATAGTCGATCTCGCCGGTTTCGAGGAATTTTCGCACGGTTTCAAGGCTGGGGAGCCCGGCCCTGCCGCCGAGCCTCGTGCACTTGATGGCGGAAACGCCGCTGGCCAGGCGGCAAATCTCTTGCACGGGCAGGCCCATCGTAAGCCCGGAGGCATAGGCCCCGTGGAAGACGTCCCCGGCGCCGGTCGTATCCTTCACCTCGACCTTAAAGGCCGGCAGCCTGAAGAACGCGTCCTCGTCGTCGATGCCGACCAGGCCCTTTTCGCCAAGGGTTACCACGACCACGCCCTTGCTGTTTTGCAGGCGCTTTTTCAGCTCGCGCAGGTTGGTTTCGAAGTTTTCGCTTTTGCCAAAGAGCTTTTCGTAAAAGAATTCGGAAGCGATGAAGTGGTCAACTAGGTGCATGTTGTTGAAGGTTTCATCGGCGTACCAATCAGCGTCGATGACCACGGGCTTGCCGGCCGCCTTATACCATTTGGCAGCCTGAAGGGTGACCTCATCGAAGTTTGAGATGAGCAGCACCTTGGCGTCCAGAATATAGGCCTGATCGAGCTCCTGCAGCGCGGGGGGTTCCGGGCGGTCCATGCCGCTGGGCATGCCCATCAGGCTGCGCCCGCCGGTGGATTGGTCCGCCATCGCAAGGACGATCACGGTTTGGGTATTTGGCCTGTCTAGAAGGTAGCTGCAGTCGATGCCGTGGCGCTCAAAGTCCTTGCGCACCAGCGCGCCCACGTTGCCGCCCACGGAGCCGATCATGGCGCCCTTGCGGCCAAGCCGCGCCACGGCGATCATCCCGCCCGGCGCCTTGCCGCCGTATTGCCAGCTGGTTTCGAGCACCTTTGCGCCCTGGTTGTATGTGGGCAGCCCATCCACCAAAACGAGCTGATCCATGACCGACATGCCGATGCCCATTACGTCAAACATAGAGCGTGCCTCCTCAGTCGAGTTTACGGGATGATAACATAAATGCCGAAAACCGTCAAGATGTGGTGTGCACCGCGGCTCTTTTGCCCTTTGCGGGGGCATGCTTCCTTCATTTGTGCTCGCGGGGGTTATTTCAAGGGGATTTTCAGCTGCTGGCCCACGCGAATGCGGTTTGGATCCTTCAAGCAGTTGAGCTGCGCGATGGCATCCACGCTCACGCCATATTTGCGCGCGATGGCCCAAAGCGTATCGCCCTTCTTCACGGTGTAGAGCGTGAAATTCGGGCCGGGCGTCGGCACTGGCGTTGACGTCAGGGTCGGCGTTGAGGTTGGCGTTGGCGTCGGGGTTGGAGTTGGGGTTGGCGCTGCGGGCTCGTCGCCCACCAGCACCGCGGGGCTGAAGTGGTCCAGATCGACATCGGCCTGGATGCCCGGCACGCTGCCCGTGTCGCTATATTGCCAGCCGGCCCAACTCGCCCAGGGGCCGGTCGATTTTGGGGCCTTCACGCCGTATTCCGCGATCCAAAGCGGGTAGGCGGTGAGCGCCTGGGGCCAGTGGACGATGGTATGCTCCGAATTATACAGCATGGGAAGGATGCCGGTCTTTTCGTGCAGTTCCTGCAGGAAGGTCTGCGCGTTTGCGTCCTTTTCGGCATCGCTCAGCTCGTTGAGGCTTGAACCCTCGTAGTCCATCACGGGGCGGCAGTCGAAGTCCTTGCCCGCGAGCAGGTCCGCAAAGTGGTCTGCCTGCGCCCGCGCCTCGCTCACCGTTTGCGCGGTCATATAGAGATAAGCGCCGACCTTCAGCCCTGCGGCCTTGGCGTTTTCGTAGTAGCTTTCGTAGTAGGGGTCCTTATAGTGGGCTCCTTGGCCTGCGCGGATATAGACGATCTCGATGCCGGAGGCGCGCACGGCGCCAAAGTCAACGGTCTTTTGGTAACGGCTGATGTCGATGCCCGCGAAGAGGGAGGGCTCCGGCGAGGGGCTTAAGCCGGGCAAAGGGGCGGGGCTTGCCGCGCCCGCCGTGAGCAATAAGCATAAAAGCAGAACCAGCGCCGTTTCAAGCGCCGCCTGCATGGTATTGATCAGCGTTTTTCGCTGTTTCATTGCGCAACCACCTTTCTTTATGGGGTCAAAACCCCATCATAAGGTATGCGCAAACAGCCGGAGATGTGAAGAGGGGGGAAGCTCGGCTGCGTGGAAGAGAGAGGCGCCTTGGGCGGCCAATTCGGGTGCGGCGTTTGCGACGAAAGCCAAGATGGAACTTCGCCGAAGAGGATCGCCATCGCTGATTATGCCTTTGGGCGGCTTGATCGCCGCGATGACCCGGCCTCAGGGTCAAGCGAGCTTTCTCGTTTGAGAGGGCCGCGTTGGCCGCGACGTTCAATGGTCGCAAAGTTATTGGCGGCCTTGTAATTTCAATCCACGCGGCCGCGTTGGCCGCGACGCCCAAGCCTTCGCGGCGTGGTATATCGCCAGGTTAATTTCAATCCACGCGGAGGGGGGGCATTCGGCTGTGTTGAAGAACGCGGTGCCTTGGGCGACCAATTCGAGTGCGGCGTCTGCGATGGGCAACCTCGCTCCTGGCGGAGCTTCGCCAAGGAGGGTTGTCACCGCGAATTGTGCCCTTGGGCAGCCAATTCGGGTGCGCGCTTGTGACGAAGGCGGCGGCCTCGCCCCCCGGCCGAAGCTTCGCCAAGGAGGGTTGTCACCGCTGGGGTTATGCCCTTGGGCAGCTAGCTTGACCGCCGCGCTGACCCGGCTTCCAAGGCCAAGCGAGCTTTTTCACGGGCTTCTTTGGCGGCAGCAGGGTCCGCCGTTCGCGGCTGCGCGAAGGAGCGCCTCTTTGGCGGCCGCCATCAGCTTGGAAAGCCGCTGCAGGGCTGCCATCGGCCGCGATCCGCCATTCAAATCGCCAGCGCGGGCGTGGCAAAGGCGCGGTGGGTTCAACCATGTTAAACCCGCCGCGCCCTTTGGCTTTTATAGGGGTTGTGGCTTAAAGCAGGCTTTCACCGCTCATGGAAGAGGGCTTTGGCAGGCCCATGAGCTTGAGAATCGTGGGGGCGAGATCGGCAAGCCGCCCGCCCGCGCGCAGCTTCTTGCCGCGCTGGCCTTCGTCTGCCAGGATGAGGGGTACCTTCGAGGTGGTGTGCGCCGTGAAGGCCTCGCCGGTCTCCGGGTCCACCATGAGATCCGCGTTGCCATGGTCCGCGGTGATGAGCGCGCGGCCCCCTTGCTTCAAAATGGCTTCGACCACGCGGCCCACGCACTCGTCCACGACGCGGACGGCGCTCTTCGCTGCCGTCAGGATGCCGGTGTGGCCGACCATATCGCAATTTGCGTAGTTGAGGATCATCACATCGTATTTGCCGGAATCCACGGCCTCTAGAACGGCGTCCGTGACCTCGTAAGCGCTCATCTCGGGCTTTAGGTCGTAGGTGGCGACCTTCGGCGAGGGGATCAGCGTGCGATCTTCGCCCTTGTTGGGCTTTTCGACGCCGCCGTTGAAGAAGAAGGTTACGTGGGCGTATTTTTCGGTTTCCGCGATGCGAAGCTGGCTGAGGTTCAAGGAGCTTAGGTATTCGCCCAGGGTATTGTCGAGGGTCGAGGGCTTAAAGGCCGTTTCGATGTTCTGAAAGGAGTCGTCGTAGCGCGTCATGCCGACGAAGAAGACGGGCTTGCGGCCGCCTTCGCGGGGGAAGCCGCTAAAGTCCGCGTCGATGAAGGCCTGGGTCAGCTCGCGGGTGCGATCCGGCCTGAAGTTGAAGAAGATCACGGAGTCGCCCTCTTCGACCGTCGCGATGGGCGCGCCGTCCTTCACGAGCGCCGTGGGCACGATGAATTCATCGTTCACACCGGCCGCGTAGGAGTCGAGCATGAGCTGTTCCGCCCCGCTTTCGGCCCTTTGACCAAGGCCGCAGGCGATGGTCTCGTAGGCCTTTTGCACGCGATCCCAGCGCTTGTCGCGATCCATGGCGTAGTAGCGGCCGGAAACCGAGGCGATGGCCCCGAAGCCCTGCCGCTTCATTTCGGCTTCGAGCTGCGCGACGTAATCGGCGCCCGAGGTCGGCGGGGTGTCGCGGCCATCCATGATGCAGTGGACGTAGGCGCTAGAAAGCCCCTGCCGCTTGGCCAGGGCGATCAGCGCATAAAGGTGGGTGTTGTGGCTGTGCACGCCGCCGTCTGAAAGCAGGCCCATCAGGTGCAGCTTGCCGCCCTTTTGCTTGGCGGAAGAGATCGCCTCAAGCAGGACCTCGTTTTTAAAAAAGTCGCCGTCCGCGATGGACTTGCTGATGCGGGTCAATTCCTGGTAGACGATGCGGCCCGCGCCGATGTTGAGGTGCCCGACCTCGGAATTGCCCATCTGGCCGTCTGGCAGGCCCACATCCATGCCCGAGGCGCCGATTTCGGTATGGGGGAACTCCGCGGCGAGGGAATCAAGCGCCGGGGTGCCCTGCTGGAGGATGGCGTTGCCCTCCCTTTCGGCGCGAAGGCCGAAGCCGTCCATGATGATGAGGGCCGTTAGCTTTTTATTCATGCTTTCACTTATCGCTCGCTTTCAACGTATGCTCTTTTGGGGGCTCAGCGCGAGGCAGCCCTTACGATCGCGGCAAAATCCTCGGCCTTCAGCGACGCGCCGCCGATCAGGCCGCCGTCGATCTCTGGCATGGCCATCAGGCCGTCCGCATTTTGGGCGTTCATGCTGCCGCCGTACTGGATGGTGATGCCCTTGGCCGTTTCGGGGCCGTAGAGCTCGCCCAAGGTTTTGCGGATTGCGCCGATGGTTTCGTTCGCTTGCTCGTTGGTGGCCACCCTGCCTGTGCCGATCGCCCAGATGGGCTCATAGGCCAGGACGATGCCCTTTGCGGCCTGGGCGCCGATGCCTTGCAGGGCAGCCCTCACCTGGCCTGCGACGAAGGCGTTGGTTTCGCCGCTTTCGCGCTGGGCGAGGCTTTCGCCCACGCAAACGATTGGGATTAGGCCGTTTTCAAGGGCGAAAAGCGCCTTTAAATTCACGGTTTCGTCGCTTTCGGCAAAGTACTGCCGCCTTTCGGAATGGCCGATGATGACGTACTCCGCGCCGGCTTCCTTCAGCATGGCGGCGCTGACCTCGCCCGTGTAGGCCCCCGACGCCTTAAAGTGCAGGTTTTGCGCGCCAAGGCGAACTTTCGAGCCCGTTAAAGCCCCTGCGACCGGGGCGATGTCTACAAAGGGGACGCAGAGCACGACCTCGCAGCCCGCGCCCTCGATCTTTGGCAGCAATTCCTTCACGAGCGCCACGCCCTGTGAAGGCGTTAAGTTCATTTTCCAGTTTCCGGCGATAATGGCCCTTCCCATACGCGCCCTCCTCATTCGTTTTTGTAAGCTTAGAGGGCGGAAGCTTGCGCCCCGCCCTCGGCATTGGCCTTTGGTTTATTTGTCGTTTAACGCGGCTACGCCGGGCAGTTCGATGCCCTCGAGGAACTCGAGCGAGGCGCCGCCGCCGGTGGAGATATGGCTCATCTTGCCGGCAAAACCGAGCTGTTCCACGGCCGCCGCGGAATCGCCGCCGCCGATGATGGTCACGGCGCCCTCGTTCGCCGCCATGGCCTTGGCCACGCCGATGGTGCCGATGGCGAAGTTCGGCAGCTCGAACACGCCCATCGGGCCGTTCCAGATGATGGTCTTGGCCCGAGCGATTTCGGCGGCGAAGAGCTCGATGGTCTTGGGGCCGATGTCGAGGCCCTCTAGCTCATCCGGAATCCGGCCTGCCTCGTGCACCGAGATGTTCGCGTCGTTCGAAAAATCGTCAGCGCAGACGGTATCGACCGGAAGAAGGAGCTTTACGCCCTTTTCTTGCGCTTTTTTGATGAGGGAGGCGGCCAGCTCGACCTTGTCTGCCTCCAGAAGGGATTTGCCGATCTTGCCGCCCTGCGCGACCGAGAAGGTGTAGCTCATCGCGCCGCCGATGAGGATGGAATCGACCTTTTCGAGCAGGTTATTGATCACGCCGATCTTATCGGAGACCTTCTTGCCGCCGAGGATCGCCACGAAGGGGCGAATCGGATCCTCCAGCGCCTTGCCCATGACCGAAAGCTCCTTGCCGATGAGGTAGCCTGCTACGGCGGGCAGGAACCTGGCTACGCCCTCGGTGGAGGCGTGCGCGCGGTGGGCGGTGCCGAAGGCGTCGTTGACGTAGACATCGGCCAGGGAGGCAAGCGCCTTCGAGAAGCCTTCGTCGTTCTTTTCTTCCTCTTTGTGGAAGCGGACATTTTCGAGCATCATGACCTCGCCGTCTTTCAGCGAGGCGGCAAGGCCTTTCGCGCTCTCGCCAATCACATCGCTTGCGAGTTTGACCTCCTGCCCCAGGAGGGCAGAGAGTCTCTTTGCCACGGGCGCAAGCGAGAATTCGGCCTTAAACTCGCCCTTAGGGCGGCCCAGATGCGAGCAAAGGATGACCCTTGCCTTGTTCTTTAAAAGATACTGGATGGTGGGCAGAGCCGCGGTGATCCGGGTTTCGTCGGTGATCGTTTCGCCGTCCAGCGGCACGTTGAAATCGCAGCGAACCAGAACCTTCTTGCCGGATACGGCGATATCCTCGATGGTCTTCTTGCTCATCCCTTGCACGCTCCTTCATTCCATGGTTTTTTACGGGTTTAGCTTGGAACTTCTGCCCATTATTATACCCAGAACGAAAGGGCAATGCAAGCGAGTCGCCCAGCCTTGACAATTCCTTAACGCAAAGGGGCGGCAAGCTCAGACCGCGCGCCGGTAATAGAGCTTGAAGCAGCAGCAGACGAGCGCGAGGAAGAGCATCGCCCCGTTGAGGGCCCAAAAAACGGCTTCGCTGAAAAAACCGGCGCAAAGGGCCCCGAGCGCTAGCCCGGCCATGGCGACAGTCATGGCGGCGCCCCCGCTCTTGGCGGCGATGAAGAGCGACCGCTCGTCGGTTTCCGCAATATAGAGCTTTTTCAGCCTGGATTCGTCGCGCAGCGCGAACAAGCCGCGAAGGGAGTAAAAAGCAGCCACAAAAGCGATGCCCGTGGCTTCGCCCAGCGTGTAGGCGGAAATGTGGCCGTTGACCATGAAGCTGTCTTTCCAGAACAGAAGAAGGAGCAGGCAGACGAGCCCGCAGTAGCACAGCCCCAAAATCGAGCGGCGGCGCAGGGTAACCTTAAAGCTTTCGATCATGTTAAACGCCCTCCAGTTCAGTAAAGTCAAAGACCTCTTCGATCCGCAAGCCAAAGTGGCGCGCGATCTTGTAGGCAAGCCACAGGGAAGCGGTGTATTTGCCCGACTCCAGCGAGCTGATGGTCTGCCGCGTCACGCCGACGGCCAGGGCCAGTTCTTCTTGCGAGAGCTTATTTCGCTTTCGCAGCTCGGGGATTTTCGTCTTCAACGGATCACCTCCATGCAAAGCTTGCTTTGCAAAAATAGTATAGTTTGCTTTGCATAAAATATCAAGCCTGCTTTGCAAGAAAAGGCTTAAGCCAATAAACTGGGCATAATAACCACAAAAATCGAGCTTGACAAAGCGGCAGGCAGCTTGTATGATGCTTCAAAACCGAATACGAACCACAAACCGTTGACGCGGAAGTAACGGCATGATAGACGCCTGCAGAGAGCCGGGGTTGCTGGGAACCGGCGGAGAGTCGCCTGCCAAATGGTCCGCCGAGGGCGCAAAAGAAAGGGCAGCACCGTGGCCGCCCCAGTATTTTGCGACGTGCAGGCACACGTCAGTTGCCGGAGGTATGATGGTACCTCGCTAAGTGCGGAGCTCTTTCTATAGAGCCCCGAAACAAGGTGGCACCGCGGATTAAACCGCCCTTGACAAGGAACTTGTCATGGGCGGTTTTTGGTTTCCCGCCCGCAAATGAGGAGGATGACGAATGGCAAAACCGGAACGAAACGAGCTGCGCGAGCTGGCGGCGCAGGGCTTTGGCATGATTCCCATCGGGGAAAGGCTGCCCCTTCAGGGACTGACCCCCGCAAGGGCGTTTCAGATCCTTAAAAACCTGAGCAGGCAGTGCTTCATCCTCGAAAGCGCGGAGGACGCGGGCCGCTATGGCCGCTACACCTTCCTTGGCTACGATCCGAAGCTGGAATTGAGCTGCCGGGGCGGGGAAATGACCATCAAGAGCGGTGCGGAGCTGCGCTTTGAAACGAGGAACCCGGCGGAGCAGATCAGAAGGGTGCTGGAGGAGAGCAGGGCCCCGCGCTTGGATTGGCTGCCGCCCTTTTCGGGCGGGTTGGTGGGCTATTTCTCGTATGACTACATCCAATATATGGAGGAAAGCCTGCGCTTTCAGGCGGGCGATGAAGAGAGCTTCAAGGATGTGGACCTCATGCTTTTTGACAAGGTGATCGCCTTTGACCACCTGGAAAACGAGCTGATCCTCATCGCCAACGCGCGCGGCGACGCGCCGGATGAGAACTACAACAGGGCCATCGGCGAGATCGCCCACATGAAGAGCGTGCTTTTTGAGGGAAAACCCGCCGAAATCCCGCCGCTGCGGCTGAAATCGGACTTCCATGAGCTCTTCAGCGAGGAAGAGTATTGCTCGATGGTGGAAAGGGCCAAGGCCTATATCCGCGAAGGGGATATATTCCAGGTTGTTCTTTCGAACCGGCTCGACGCGAAGGCGGAGGGCAGCCTTTTTGAAACCTACCGCATCCTGCGCGAAACGAACCCATCGCCGTATATGTTCTATTTCAGCAGCGACGATATCGAGATCGCGGGGGCGGCGCCCGAAACCCTGGTGAAGGTCAGCGGGGACGCGGTTTTCACCTTCCCTCTGGCTGGCACGAGGCCGCGCGGCGCAACCGAGGAGGAAGACAAGGCCCTGGAGGAGGGATTGCTGCGCGACGAAAAGGAGCTGGCGGAGCACAACATGCTGGTGGATCTTGGGCGCAACGATCTTGGGCGCGTTTGCCGCTTTGGCAGCGTGAAGCTCGAAAAAACCCTTTCGATCGAGCGCTTTTCGCACGTGATGCACATTGGATCGACCGTAACCGGCAGGCTTTTGGGCGAGAAGAAGGCGGTTGACGCGGTGGGCGCCCTGCTGCCCGCCGGAACCCTTTCGGGCGCGCCCAAGATCAGGGCCTGCGAGATCATCGACGAGCTCGAGGGCAACCGACGCGGCATCTATGGGGGGGCGCTTGGCTACCTGGCCTTCACCGGCGATATGGATCTGTGCATCGCCATCCGCCTGGCGTTTAAGAAGAATGGGCGGGTCTACCTGCGCTCTGGCGCGGGCATCGTGGCCGACAGCGTGCCCAAAAGTGAATACCAGGAATGCGTCAATAAGATGCGCGCTGTGGCCGAGGCGCTGAAAAAGGCCGAAGGGAGGAAAAGCGAATGATCCTGCTCGTCGATAATTACGACAGCTTCTCGTATAACCTCTACCAGCTGCTGGGCTCCATGGGGGCGGAGCTTTTGGTGATTCGCAATGACGCGATGGGCATCGCGGAAATCGAAGGCCTGGCCCCGGAGCGCATCGTCTTATCGCCGGGGCCCGGCAGGCCCGCAGACGCGGGCATCTGCGAGGAGATCATCCGCCATTTCGGGGGGAAGCTGCCCATTTTAGGCGTCTGCCTGGGCCACCAGGCCATCTGCGAGGTCTACGGCGCGACGATTGCGCACGCCAAAACCCTCATGCACGGCAAGACTTCTGAAATCAGCCTGGACGGCAGCTGCCCGCTCTTTGACGGCCTGCCGGGAAGCATGCAGGGCGCGCGCTACCATTCGCTGGCGGCAAGGCCTGAAACCCTGCCGGATTGCTTGCGGGTCACGGCAAGGGCAGAGGACGGTGAAATCATGGGCGTCATGCATCAAAAACACGCCGTGTTCGGCCTGCAGTTCCATCCGGAGTCGATTTTGACGCCAAGGGGCGGGGAGATCCTTCAGAACTTCTTAAAGCTGAGCGAAAGAGGGGAAAGATCATGATTAAAGAGGCGATCATGGCGGCCGCGCGCAGGGAAGACCTGAGCCGCGAAGCGGCAGAGGCCGTGATGGACGAAATCATGGGCGGGCGGGCCTCCGAGGTGCAGATGGCAGCCTATCTGGCGGCGATGGCGGCCAAGGGCGAAACCATCGACGAGATCACGGGCTCCGCGGCCGGGATGCGCAGGCACTGCGTGCGGCTCCTGCACGAAATGGAGGTGCTGGAGATCGTGGGCACCGGCGGCGACGGCTCGAACAGCTTTAATATTTCGACCACGGCGGCGCTCGTGATCTCTGCGGCGGGCATTCCCGTGGCCAAGCACGGCAACCGGGCCGCATCGAGCAAATCGGGCGCTGCGGACGTGCTCGAGGCCCTGGGCGTCGACATCGGCCTGCCGCCCGAGCGAAGCCTTGAACTCCTGAAGGAGATCGGCCTTTGCTTCCTCTTTGCGCAGAACTACCACATCGCGATGAAGTATGTCGCGCCGGTTCGGCGGGAGCTTGGCCTGCGCACGATCTTCAACATTTTAGGGCCGCTCGTAAACCCCGCAGGCGCGAAGATGGAGCTTTTGGGCGTCTATGACGAGGAGCTGGTCGAGCCCATGGCGCGGGTGCTGCTGAACCTGGGTGTTCAAAACGCCATGGTCGTGCACGGGCAGGATGGCTTTGACGAGATCTCCTTGAGCGCGCCGACCAGCGTTTGCAGGCTGCGCGGGGGCGCCTTTCAGAGCTACCGCATCGCCCCGGAGGACTTTGGCCTGCGGCGCTGCAAAAAAGAGGAGCTCACAGGCGGCAGCCCCGCCGAAAACGCGGCGATTACCCGCGCCATCCTGGGCGGCGAAAGGGGGGCCAGGCGCGACGACGTGCTGCTCAATGCCGCCGCCGCCATCACCATCGCAAGGCCCGAAAGCACGATGCAGGAAGCGATTGCCCTTGCGGCCGAGGTGATCGACAGCGGCAAGGCGCTGGGGCAGCTCGAGCGCTTCATCCGCCTTTCGAGGGGGGAGGGGCGATGATCCTGGATGTTTTGGCGGATGGCGCCCGTGCGCGGGTGGCCCGCGCAAAGGAGCGGATTTCGCTCGATGAGATGCGAAGGCTGGCCGAAGCCCTGCCGCCCCGAAAGGGACTCCCCTTTAAGGAAGCGCTTCAAGGGCCGAATCTCAGCTTCATCTGCGAGCTCAAGCGAGCCTCGCCCTCGAAGGGGCTGATCGCGGAGGACTTCCCCTATATGGGGATCGCTAAGGCTTATGAGGCGGCCGGCGCGGACGCCCTCTCGGTGCTGACGGAGCCGGAGCGCTTCCTTGGGGACGACCGGTATTTAAGCGAAATCGCCGCAAGCATCCCTTTGCCCGCGCTTCGGAAGGACTTCATCGTAGACCTCTACCAGGTCTATGAGGCAAAAACCCTCGGGGCCGCCGCCCTGCTGCTGATTTGCGCGATTTTGCCCCGGGATTTGCTCCTGGCCCTTTATGGGGAGGCGCGAAGGCTTTCGCTTGACGTGCTGGTTGAAACCCACGATGAAAAGGAGCTTGGGGCCGCGCTGGAGCTTGGCGCGGAGATCATCGGCGTGAACAACCGCGACCTGAAGAGCTTTGAGGTCGATCTATCGGTCAGCGAAAGGCTCGGCGCGCTGATCCCAAACGATAAAATCTTCGTGGCCGAAAGCGGGATTTCAACGCCTGCGGACGCAAGGCGCCTGCGCGCGGCCGGCGCAGACGCGCTGCTGATCGGCGAAGCGCTGATGAGGGCGCCCGATCAGGCTGCCTTTTTAAGGGAAATGAGGGCGGCCCAATGAGGATCAAGATCTGCGGGCTCTTTCGCGAGGAGGATATTTGCTATGCGAACGAAGCGCGGCCCGACTATATCGGCTTCGTCTTTGCGCAAAGCAGGCGGCGGGTGACGCAAACGCAGGCTGCCCGCCTGCGGGAGGGGCTTGACGCGGGAATTTCGCCCGTGGGCGTGTTCCAGAACGCGCCCATCGAGGCCATAGCGGGGCTTTACCGGGCCCGCGTCATCGAGCTGGCCCAGCTTCACGGCGCGGAGGACCGGGCCTATATTCAAGGGCTTCGCGCTGCCTGCGAGATCCCCATCATCAAGGCCGTTCTGCCGCGAAAACCAGGGGATTTGGAGGCCGCGGAGGCCTTGGGCGCGGACTTTTTGCTGCTGGACGGCGGCCGTGGCGGCGGGCTTGCCTTTGATTGGTCGCTGATCGACAGGCCCAAAACCCCGTTCTTCCTGGCGGGCGGCATTGGCCTGCATAACATTGAAGAGGCCATCGAAAAGGGGCCCTTCGCGCTGGATTTGAGCTCCGGCGCGGAAAGGGACGGGGTAAAAAATCCGGAGCTGATGCGGGCGCTGGTGTGCGCCGTGCGCGAAAGGGGAAATGAACGATGATGGAAGAGAAAAGGGGGCGGTTTGGCCCCTACGGGGGGCAATACATCCCCGAAACCCTGATGAGGGAGATCATGAACCTCGAGGATGCCTACCTGCGCCTGAAGAACGATCCCTGCTTCCTTGGGGAGCTGAAGGCGTTGCTGCGTTCCTACGCGGGGAGGCCCTCGCTGCTCTACCACGCGGAGCGGCTCAGCGAGTATTTGGGCGGCGCGAAGATCTATTTGAAGCGCGAGGATCTCAACCACACGGGCTCGCACAAGATCAACAACGCGCTGGGGCAGGCGCTGCTGGCCAAGCGCATGGGCAAAAAAAGGCTCATCGCGGAAACCGGCGCGGGGCAGCACGGCGTGGCCACGGCCACGGCCGCCGCGCTGCTAGGCCTTGACTGCGAGATCTTCATGGGCGAGGAAGACACCGCTCGCCAGGCGCTGAACGTCTACCGCATGGAGCTGCTCGGCGCGAAGGTGCACCCGGTGAAGAGCGGCACCAAAACCCTGAAGGACGCGGTGAACGCCACCATGCGCGAGTGGACGGCTAGGACCGAAGACACGCACTATCTTCTGGGTTCCGTGATGGGGCCGCATCCCTTCCCCACCATCGTGCGGGATTTTCAGAGCGTGATCGGCAGGGAGGCCCGCGAGGAGATCCTGCTGCGGGAGGGGAAGCTGCCCGAGGCGCTGATCGCCTGCGTGGGCGGCGGAAGCAACGCAATCGGCCTGTTTCACGCCTTCATCCCGGATGCCGGCGTGCGGCTCATCGGCTGCGAGGCTGCCGGAAGGGGCGTGGAAACGATGGAAAACGCGGCGACGCTGACGACCGGCGCCGTGGGGGTCTTTCATGGCATGAAGTCCTATTTTTGCCAGGATGAACAGGGGCAGATCGCGCCGGTTTACTCGATTTCGGCCGGGCTTGACTACCCGGGCATCGGCCCGGAGCACGCCTTTTTGCACGACACGGGGCGGGCCGAGTACGTCCCCGTGACGGACGCAGAGGCAGTCGAAGCCTTTGAGCTGCTCGCGCGCACCGAGGGCATCATTTGCGCGATCGAAAGCGCGCACGCGGTTGCGCACGCGCTCAAAATCGTGCCAAAGATGGGCAAAGACCGGTGCGTGATCCTCTGCCTTTCCGGCAGGGGCGATAAGGACGTGGCGTCCATCGCACGCTACAAGGGGGTAGAGATCCATGAGTAGAATTGCGAAGGCGTTTGAGAGCGGCAAGGCCTTCATCGCCTTTTTGACGGGCGGCGATCCGTCGCTTGAACTGAGCGAGAGGCTGATTGCGGAGATGGCGCGCGCAGGGGCCGACCTGATCGAGATCGGCGTGCCGTTTTCGGACCCGATCGCCGAGGGCGAGGTGATCGAGCGGGCCAATCTGCGCGCGCTGCGGGCCGGAACGACGCTTGAGAAGCTCTTTGAACTGGTGGCGAGGGTTCGGCGAACCAGCGAGGTGCCCCTCGTGTTTTTGACCTATTTAAATCCTGTTTTTCGCTATGGCTACGAGGCGTTTTTTGCCAGATGCCGTGAAGTTGGCCTTGACGGCGTGATCATTCCCGATCTGCCCTTTGAGGAGCAGGGCGAGCTCAAGGGCGTCGCGCGCGAAAATGGGGTCGACCTCATCTCGCTCGTCGCGCCCACGAGCGAGGAACGCATCCGGCGAATCGCCGCGGAGGCGGACGGCTTCCTTTATATTGTTTCGTCCATGGGGGTCACGGGGGTGCGCTCGGCCATTCAAACCAACATTGAGGCGATGGTGAAGCTGGCGAAGGGTGCGGCGGAGATCCCCTGCGCGGTGGGCTTTGGCATCGGCAGCCCGGAACAGGCTAGGCAGATGGCGCGCCAGGCAGACGGCGTAATCGTCGGCAGCGCGATCGTTCGACTGATCGAAGAGCATGGGGAGAATGCGGCAGGGCCGGTCCGCGAATTCGTTCAGGCGATGAAGGGCGCGGCCAGTGGCGATTAAGGGGCAAAAGCCAATGCAAAAAGGAGGAGGCAGGCCCTCGAGAATCCTCCTCCTTGGGCGGCAGAAGGAAGCGACACGGCGCATCGCTCAACACCTTTGCGGCTAAAGCAGTGAGGGGATTTTAGGGGATGCTGATCGTTTGCCCGCTCGCTTGGCGGGGCACTGCGCGCTGTGTAAGGGCGGGTCTTCATTAAAAAGCGCCGTATTTTTTAAAAAGCGC
The DNA here is from genome assembly GCA_031287285.1 of Christensenellaceae bacterium. Classification (GTDB taxonomy): domain Bacteria; phylum Bacillota; class Clostridia; order Christensenellales; family UBA1750; genus JAITGM01. The sequence continues at coordinate 2,131 of JAITTC010000218.1, read as the reverse complement.
CGTATTTTTTGCGCGCGGCTTTCATAAGTAGCCTCACAAGATGATTTATGGATATTCTGTGATTTTTTAGGTCAGCCCTAGCTTGCATCCCATTATCCGAGAAAGCGTAATGGTTGCAGAATACGGTGGCGTTGGAGCATCCGGTACACTTTACGACATCCACGGAGCTTGCGCTGTCGTTCATCAGCAGAGAAAGTTTAGCGCCTTCTGAAGAAGCTGCGGATCGGCTGGGACCCTCGCGGAAGGCCGCGGACAAAAAACGACTTCTGCTGCGGAGTTGAAAGCTCCGACCGATGCAGATTCCTGCGGTTGTGCACTCAGCCGTGGTCAACGGGCGGCGGCTTTCCCCGCCGCCTCATTCACAAAACGCGTTCCGGCGCATATTTTATATATAAGAGACGGTTCTATTAGAAGTCTCTGTATATAAAGGAGGAACGATCTATGAACGAGACACAATGCCGCATTGGAACGTCGAGAGTGTCCCGATGCCATACTGCCGGCGCAAGTTGCAACGTTTTTAGCGGAGGCTGCCATTGCAGCCGCCCGTGTCCCTGTCCGACTTGTCCACCCTGCCCGACTTGCCCGCCCTGTCCGCCGGCAACCTACGCGATGCTGAGCTTTATCAAGCGGAATATAAACGGCGCGGCGCTTTCAGGCGCGGTGTTCACCCTGACCAACACATTAAGCGGCTGGCAGAGCAGCGCCTCCTCCGACGCCGGCGGTCGTCTGCTTTTCAACTATTTGCAGCCCGGAAGCTACACTCTCCAAGAAAGCATTGCTCCGGACGGCTATGTGTTTGATCCCACGATTCACACCGTCACCGTGGATGGTAGCGGCGCCGTATTGGTGGATGGCGTCCCGGCCGGCAGCTTCGCCCCCGTCAACACCCCAGTCACGCCGATGCCTGTGAGCGATCCGCCGGTGATCGGCGCCGTGACCGCGGGAGACACCACCGTTTCCGGCACTGGGGTTCCGGGAAGCACGGTGAATGTAATCTTCGCGGACGGCGAACAGGCCAGTGCTCCGGTGCAGCCCGACGGCACATGGGTCGTAGCGGTTCCGCCGGGGTCGATGCTGAACCCGGGCGACACTGTGACAGCGTATCAGGACACACCCGGCCATACCATCAGCCAGCCGACCGTCACGGTCGTGAACAACGTGGATGACGGCCGAGTGCTGACCGGAACCGTGTCGCCGATCGCGTTTGCCGAATGGACGTACGGTCCGGACTTTTTGGCTCAGCACGCCGCTACTGCCGAACTGCGCTCCCCCGGAAACTGCGCCGTAGTCGCCTCAACAAGCATAACCCCCGTGGGTACAACGGGCACCGGTACGTTCACGTTCAAAAACGTGCCGTCCGGAAACTATATTCTCTATCTGTACCGCCCGGGGTATCTGCCGCGAACCTTGGCGGTCACGGCGACGGCGGGCAGCGGCGTTACGGTGGTTACGCCGCCGGATGGAAATATTTTCACGCTCAAGGGCGGGGATCTCGTCATTGACAGCAACAACATCATCAACGCGTTTGATCAGTCTGCCATGGTCGCTGATCAGGGTGTTGCCTATGGAGAGCCCGGCTATACGCCCAATGCGGATCTGAACGCGGACGGCATCGTGAACGATTTGGACTATGATATCCTGATATCGAACTATGGGGCCAGGTCGTCGCAGTATCCCGGGCAAGCCGGCTGCGACATGAACCCACCCCCGGTGTTCGCCACCGAGGTCTCCTTACAGCGATTTCGTCGGCTCGTTTAGACGGTAACAGAAAGAACCACCGACCCTTGTTTTCCGTGGCGGCACAGAAATTACCGCATAAAAAAAGGCAGGGAAAATGCTCGTGGGCAGCGGTTCACGGGCGTTTTTTTGTCCCCAAATCAAATCGTTTCATATATGAGTTCCGAGAATAATGAGTTCCGAGAAGAATTTGTGGCAGAAAACGAAACCACCCATTGCGTTATCAATGGATGGTTAGGGTTTTGGTGCGATCGACGGGACTTGAACCCGTACCCTCTCGGACACGCCCCTCAAACGTGCGCGTATGCCAGTTCCGCCACGATCGCGCGTCGCGTGCGACGCCCCTAAGTATAAGCAAGAAGCGGCGGCCTGTCAAGGCTCTGAAACGAATTCC
>JAITTC010000088.1 GCA_031287285.1 Christensenellaceae bacterium | reverse complement strand
TCATGGAGCGCCCATCCGCCTTCTGTTGGCCGCGAAGCGGCCTGCTTCCTCCGAGCGGAGCCAGGGCAGCAGCGCAATCCGCGGGAAGGGACGGTGGACTTTTCCCCCCGGCTTGTGCTACAATAAAGTGGGTTTAAGGCAAAGGAGGCTTTCCATGGCTAGGCTCTGGGTCGTTTTGCGAAGAAAGCAAAAGATATGGAAGCAGGCCGTGGTGGAAGGCGCTGCGGACGCCCACGAAGCGCTGACGCGCGCCTGCGCGGAGCTCGACATTCCGCGGCCTATCTGGCTTGCAAAAAACGAAAGCGATATGGAGGCGTTTGGGCGGAGCTTCTTCACCCAGGACCACTTCATCGAAGTCATTGATTTTGACCGCCTAGAGCTTGAATGGCTGCGCGAGGGCGCAAAGAGCCGCGACCCGCGCAACGATTTTTCATAAACGCCCCTTTAAAGGGCAACCCTTCCCCTTCATTACCAAAAAACAAGAGAAATTCTCGGCTAAGGAGGGCGCATGCGGCTTTTAAGCAATACGGTGATAAAAGAAAAGTTCATCGAAGCGCTGCGCTCGGTTTTACCGATCACGGTCATCGTTCTGCTTCTCTGCTTCAGCATCACACCCATTGACAGCGGCGCGCTTCTGGCCTTCCTGTTTGGCGCAGCGCTGCTCGTGGTGGGCACTGCCTTGTTTAGCCTTGGTACGGAAACGGCCATGATGCCGATGGGTGAAAGCATAGGCACGCAGATGACCAAATCCCGCAGCATCGTAATCGTGGCGCTGGTCAGCTTCTTCATGGGGCTGACGATCACGATTTCAGAGCCTGATCTGCAGGTTTTGGCCAACCAAGTGCCCATGATTCCCAATATGATCCTGATTGGTTCGGTCGGCCTTGGCGTGGGACTTTTTTTGGTGGTGGCGCTTCTGCGCATCCTCTTTGGCATCCCGCTGGCGAAGCTTCTCGTCGGCTTTTATATTTTGATCTTCCTACTGGTGCCCTTCGTGCCCAAGAGCTTCTTGGCCGTGGCCTTCGATTCCGGCGGCGTGACGACCGGCCCCATGACGGTTCCCTTCATCCTGGCGCTTGGCATCGGCGTCGCGGCCATTCGCGCTGACCGGCAGGCCGAGAACGATAGCTTCGGCCTCGTGGCCCTCGGCTCCATCGGGCCGATTTTGGCGGTTTTAATCCTCGGCATGATGTTCCGGGCGGAAGAAGCAAGCTTCATCCCAATCGCCTTGCCCAAAACCGCGCAGTCCACCGAGATGGCCTGGAGCTTTCTAGAGGAGTTCCCCCATTATTTCAACGAAATGGCGATGGCCCTTCTTCCGATCGTGGTGTTTTTCTATATCTACCAGGCCTTTACGATTCGTCTCTCTCTTCGCAGGCAAGTCCGGCTTTTCGTCGGCGTTCTATATACCTACCTTGGGTTAGTGCTGTTTTTAACGGGCGTAAATGTGGGCTTTATGCCCGTGGGCAACCTCGTCGGGCAATTGCTCGGCGCCCTGCCCTATAGATGGATCGTCGTGCCAATCGGCATGGTCATGGGCTACTTTATCGTGCAGGCGGAACCCGCCGTGCATGTGCTCAACCAGCAGGTGGAAGAAATCACCTCCGGCGCGATCTCTCGCAGGGCTCTTGGGCAAAGCCTTTCCATCGCCATCGCGTTTTCGATCGGCCTAGCCATGATTCGCGTTCTTTCAGGCATTTCGATCTTGTGGTTTTTGATTCCAGGGTATACAATAGCCCTTGTGATGGCCTTCTTCGTGCCGGGGATCTTTACCTCCATCGCCTTTGACTCAGGCGGAGTGGCTTCCGGCCCGATGACCGCAACCTTTCTCTTGCCGCTCTCGATGGGGGTTTGCGAAGCGCTCGGCGGTAACGTGGTTTCTGACGCCTTCGGAGTCGTGGCGATGGTGGCGATGATGCCGCTGATCACCATTCAGATCACGGGCCTGATTTATGCCCGCAAACAGCGTGCAGAGCAGCCGGAACCCGAGGCCCCGGATGAAATCATCGAAGCGGAAGAAACTTTGGGGGCCGATGAGGATATCATAGAGCTATAGCGGCAAGGACGCCGCCACCAGAAAGGGAGCAAAAGCGCGCATGAGCCAGCCGCAGGTGCTGATCGCGATCACCCCCAAGACCCTAAGCGATCGGGTCATTGAGCTTTGCCAAGAGCTTTCCATCCCCGTGGTGCTGGCCGTGCCCTGCAGGGGGACGGCGCAGCGCGCGGTGCTGGATATGCTGGGCTTGGAACGTGTTGAAAAGCAAATGAGCTTTTCGATCATTCCGCCGGAGCTAACCCGCCGATTGCTTCGCGGCCTGGCGAGCCGCATCCAGATCGACCGGCCGGGCAATGGCGTGGCAGCGTTGCTGCCCATGCGCAGCCTGAGCGGCCATCTGCTCAAACACCTTGAGATGACGGGAACACAAACGCTATCGAAACCAAGCGAGGGATGCAAGATGAGCGATGATGCGCAAGAAACCCCCTTTGACCTGATCGTAGCCGTGGCCAATAACGGCCATACGGACTTGGTGATGGAGGCTGCACGCGCCGAGGGCGCGCGTGGGGGCACGGTTGTGCACGCTAAGGGCACCGGGCAGGATCGTACCGAAAAATTCTTTAACCTCTCGCTCGTCAGCGAGAAGGAGATGCTCTTCATCATCACCCGCAGGGCCGATAAGGCGGCGGTGATGCGCGCTATTCTGGCGAAGGCAGGCCCGCAGACGCCAGCCCATGCCGTGGTGTTTTCGCTGCCCGTTAGCGAGGCCGTAGGGCTTCATCTCCCCGATCCAGACGATGAATAGTACGGCTTCAGGCTTAAGCTGAGATAAGCTAAGCGCTTTTCGG
>JAITTC010000038.1 GCA_031287285.1 Christensenellaceae bacterium | reverse complement strand
AAAAAGGATAAAAAGAGCACAAAAAAGGCCTCGCGCCTATACGCGAGGAAGTGCCTGCCGATTCAACTCAAACTGCTGCTCAAGGGCTTAAAGGCCTCGGGAATGCGATCGCCGCTCTTGCGAGGGCTCGCCATGCGCAGCGGGCTAAAGAGCATCCAGCTCATCGAGCCGGAAGGCGATCGGGAATTGGATCGATTGGATTAACGAATCGTTCAGCGAAAAATAAAGGGGCATACTGACTAATCGCTGCCCCTTTGCAACGGTGCCCGATCGGCATTTTGGCGCGAAAATTCAAGCCCGCGCTTTACGGCCCTTTTCTAGCAGGGCAACGCGCGCCTTCAGCTCCTCGTTTTCTTTGCGCAAGCGCTGAAGCTCATTATCTTGCTGGCGGCGGTTGCCGCAGCCCACGAAGGAATCCTCGCCAAAGCTGCGATACTGCTTGCACCAGCTATAGATCGTCTGCTGCGGAATGCTATATTCCTCCGCCAAAGTACGGACCGACTTCTTTTCGTTCTCGTGCAATGAAACGATCTTAAATTTAAAATCCCGATGCTGACTCCCGTGCGTTCCCATTGGTCTTTTCCTCCCTTTTCGAACTTGAAATGGCCTTGGTTTTGCTCTTCAAAATGATCTGCGGCGCAAACTCTCTTTACTCCCTAATTTAAACCATAAACCGCCCGATAGTCAATGGTTTTTTATGGACTTCTGACGGTTAAATGACCGTTTTTTTATAAAATTGCGCGGCTTTTATACGATTTGACGAGTTAGAAACAAGTTTGTAAGGTAATTGCTTTTTAATAACAGACTAGCTCGCCGTTTCCAACGCGATAAGCGGCGCAGTTCTTGCCCTTTTTTAGCCGCTTTTCTGCCTTCAATCCACCAAAAAAGAAGCGCCCCCTTTGGAGGCGCTTCCCTCTAAACCAGCCCGAAGCTTTCTTTACTCGGTGATGCCAACGGCCGCATTGAGTTGGGCGGCGAAGGTTTCCTTCGTCATCGGCGCTGCAGCAAGAGCTGCCACGTAAGCGTCGCTCGCCTGGAGGACGATCTTGGTGTCGCTGCTCTCGGCCACGGTGAAGCCTGTGGCCTCATAGCCGGTCGCGACCGCATCCAGGCCGGAGCCCGCAGGGCCGCTGATCTCCATGGTGACGCCATCGATGGTATCGCCCGTGAAGTGATACACGCTCTTAATCGCAGCGGAAGCCCCGGTCGCGGTAGACATCGCGATGGTCTGCGTTACGGTGTCGCCTTCCACAACTGCCTTAGCACTGCTCATGTCAATTTCAGGAACCTCAGGCGCGGCGGAATCCGTGGGCGCGTCCGTGCCCGCTGCGGCCTCGGTGCCCTCGGGGGAAGCGGCCGGAAGCGTGCTGGGGGCAGCAGGCGAGGATGCGCAGGCCATCAGGCTCAGCCCGAGGCACAGCGCAAGGAACAAAACAAGCAATTTTTTCATCAGTAAGGGTCCTCCTTCAACATTTTGCTGCGAGGGGCTCGAACAGCATTATTCCCTCACAAGCTCGTTTAGGATACCGTAACAGCTAAAAGAAAGCAAGCGCAAAGCGGGCTGTTTACAGGTAAAATTCTTCCTCTTCCTTCTTAATCATCGTTAAGTTGGATACCCCTCGCAGCCCCGGGTTCAGGCCCGAAAGAAAAGAACAGATAAAGGCTGTGTAAAAAAGCCCGCGCGGCCGGTTACCGGTCGCGCGGGCCTCAAAACGATGCTTTTGAGCCGATATTTTCTATTTAGTCGAGGCGAGTGCGGTATTTCTCGCGGGCCGTATAGTAGGCATAGTAGGCGTCCTTCAGTTCTGCCTCCTTAGCCACGATTTCAGGCGCCAGGTACATATCCGCATAGGCCTTGTAGTTCGCCTCAAAGTCGGCCGTGCTGCCGGAGATCGCGCCGATCAGCAGCAGGTTGCGGTCGTCTTCGTAGGGGCGGTTGACCTCGTTCCATTCCCCGGTGACATCATTCCACTTCGAGCGGAGCGCCGCAACCTCGCTTGGGAAGGCGGCTTCCAGCATGAAGAAGTGGCGCTGATCCTCGGGCAGCTCAAAGCGGTAGTATTTGCGCACCGCGTATTGGCTGTAGAGCGTGGCATCCGCCGTTTCGGCCGTGATCGGGTAGACATAGCGCGGGGAGTTGACGAAGTCGCCATTGCTCACCGACATGCCGTGCACTTCGTGGTTCCAGAAGGTGATATCCTGGCGTACTTCCAGGCCTCTCATGCCGTAGTAGATGCCGTCCTGGCCGTCCGGGTTCTGAATGCCCTTAACCATGTAGGTTTCCAGGTCCTTATACTCGGGCTTGAAGCGGCGATCCACGCCGTCGCCCGTGTACATATCCGGCTTGCCCCAGGCACGAAGCTCCATAGCTTCTTCCGAATAGTTCCAGTCGATCCAGCGAAGCAGCTTGGGCATTTCTTCGTCCGTGATGGTGTTGGGGTTGAAGCTCTTGCCGCCATCGCCAGACACCAGGGAGTAAACCAGGGGCCTGGTATCCTGATAGGGGGTCTTCAGGTCGATCAGCATGGCCGGGAAGATGCGCCAGCCGTAGTTGCGGCCATCTTCGAGGGTCTTGGCCCTGGCGGCCGCGATGGGGAAGTAGTTGTTGACCACGGCGTACTCGCCGTTGACCATCTTCGCCTCGCGCTGATCGTCCTTCTGGATGAGGAACTCCTCACCAAGGAGCCCTTCGGTGTAGGCCGTGTTCAAAAAGCTGATGTAAGCCTTGAACGAGTCGGACTGCGTGAAGTTGATGAACTTATCCTCTTCCACGATGGAGGGGGTGTAGACGATCTCGTTCCACCAGATGCCGGTCGCCGTCATCAACGAGCGATAGAGGCGCTCGGGCACGTTCGTGAGCGAGGGATGGCAGGGGATGATGTCAAACCCGCCGACATCGTCGTGGTAGTTCAGCGCCTTGACCTTGCGCAGGTAGTCCAGCAGGCCGTCGAGCTCATATACCGGCGCGTCGAGCACGTCAGAGGGCTCAAGCTCGCCGTTCTTCTCGACGACCAGGGCCGCCAATTCCTCTTCGGTCTTGGCATCCGGGTAGACCATCTTCAGGATGTCGTCGCGGAAATACAGGAAGTACGGATAAGCGCCCGTGATCAGCTTGCCATAGTTGGAATCGCGGTTTTCTTCGCTGATCAGCGGGTTTGGAAGCGTCGGGATATAGTAGAGGAGGCCGTCTTCTTCCGCGTTGGCCTGATACCAATCCTCGATCTTCACGCCCAGCTTGTTGAGATATTCCGCGGTGCGCGGCATGTTCTCAACCACCAGGTCAAGGGAGATGGGCTTTAAGAAGCCCGCGTTCTTCAGCATCGCGCGGCGCTCCGGCACCTCGATGATGTTGTTGACCACCGCGATCACGTCCGGCAGGGTGCCGCCTGCGATCTGCATCTGCAGCCACTGATTGGCATCCTGGCTCCGCGGGAAGTCCACGATGTCAGGGATCACGCCGGTCTTTTCGCGCCAGATCGGGGTGAGGATATCATCCACAGCCCTGCGGCTGCCCGTCTGGATGTGCCCGAGCACCGACACGTGGGTGAAGCCGTCTGCAGAAACGTTCGGATCTGCGGTTTCTGCGGGCGCGCCCGACTCGCTGGTGCCACTGCTTGCCGTGCCCGTGGGCTGCGGGGCGGGGCTGCCGCCGCAGGCCGCCAGCGTCCAGATGAGCGCCAGCGTCAGGAGCAGCGTCAAACCTCTTTTGAGCTTTTCCATGTTGGTTTCTCCTTTCTCTTATGCCAATCCGCAGGGTCTGCCCTTGCGGAATGGGGCCTTTTCCTATGCCTTCACCGCACCCACCAGCATGCCCTTGATGAAAGAGCGCTGGAAGAAGGGGTAGACCATGAGGATGGGGAAGGTCACCACGACCATGACCGTCATCTTGATGACCTCTGGCGTGGGGACGGTGTTATTGCTCATCGCCTCCAGCGAACGGGCCACCGCATCCGGCGTGCTGGCCTCCATGAAGTAGGCGGCCTCCGCGGAGTTGATGACCTGATAGAGCATGTACTGCAGGGTCTGCATCTTGCGGTCGGTCACATAGATGAGGTTCGTCTGCAGATCCAGCCAGTGATTGCACACGCTGAAGAAGCCGAAGCAGGCCAGAATCGGCGTGGAAAGCGGCAAAATGAATTGCCAGAAGACCCTGCCGTAGCCCGCGCCGTCGAGCATGGCGGATTCCTCGATATCGATCGGAATCCCCTCGATAAAGGTGCGCATGATGACCATGTTGAAGAACTGGAAGCAGCCGGGTAGCACATAGACCAGGAAGTTGTTCATCAGCCCGAGCTTTGCATAAACGATGTAGGTCGAGATGATCGAGCCGCCGAAGAACATGGGCATGATCATGAAAAGAACGATCTGCCTGCGCGCCGGCAGCCAGTGCTTTGAGAGCGCGTAGCCCACGCACATGTTGACGCCAACGGTCAGAAACGGCCCGGTGACCACGCGGGTGAGCGTGGTGCGGTAGGCGATCTGCAGCGCCTCATAGCCAAAGACGTACTTGTAGTTTTCTAAGGTAAATGCGCGCGGCCAAAGCCATAGCGGGCCTGCCGCAGCGTCAGAGCCGGTGTTGAATGAGAGCACCAGCACATACCAGAAGGGGTAGACCATCAAAAGGCAGACGATTCCCAGCACGATCACGTTCGCGGTGTCAAAGAGCAGCTCGCCGGGGGTGCGTTTAATGTGCATTTCCGGCGATCTGGTGCCCATGGAAGGCACCTTCCCGCCCTTTTCCTCCATTTGCTGCAACTTTTCGTAAGAGCTTAATTCGCTCAAGGCTCTCTCCTCCTATAAAGTCGTATTCGGGGCGCCGCGGGGCCTAAAACACCCCGGTTTCGCTGATCTTCGTGGTGAGCGCGTTGGTGAGAACGACCAGAATCAGGGAAACCACCCCCGTGAAAAGGCCGACGGCAGCCGAGTAGGCATACTGCTGGTTGACCACGCCTCTATAGTAGATGTGGATGTTGAGCGTATCCGTCTTTGCGCGGATGAGCGGGTTTTGCATGTTGAAGATCTGGTCGAAATTGTTCGAAAACATTCTGCCCAAGGCGAAGATGAGCAGCACCGAGGTGGTGGGCATCAGGCTTGGCAGGGTGATGTGCAGGCAGCGCTGCCAGCGAGTTGCACCGTCGACCATGGCCGCTTCATAAAGCTGCGGGTCAATCCCCGTGAGCGAGGCCAGGTAGATGATGGTGCCCCAGCCGAGTTCCTTCCAGACCTCCGAAACGATGAGATAGGGCAGGAAGTTATTCGCGTTCTGCATGTAGGGGTGGCGCTGGTAACCGAAGAGCTCGAGCAGGTTGTTGACCAGGCCCGATCTGTCGGTGCTTAAAAACATGTAGAAAAGTCCGGCCACCGTGACCCACGAAACGAAGTGCGGCACGTAGGAAAGCGTCTGCACGATGCGCTTATAGCCTTCTGAGCGAAGCTCGTTCAGGCACAGCGCAAAGACCAGCGAAACCGGAAACGAGAAAAGCAGCAGAAAAAACGAATAGATCACCGTGCGGCTGACGAGCGGCCAAAATGAGGGGTTCGAAATGAACAACTCGAAGTTCTTAAACCCCGCAAAGGGGCTCGCAAGGCCAAACCAACCATTATTGAAGTTGTAGTCCAAAAACGCGATGTAGTTCGAAAACATGGGCAGGTACTGGAACGTGATGCAGGCGACGACGCCCGGCAGCAAAAACAGATACAGGGGCCAGCCCTTGCGCAGTCTGCCGCGCAGGCTCTCTTTCAGTGCGACCTTTGAGCTTAGTTGTGCCATATGCTCCATCTCCTTAAAAGCTCCGACTCTGCCCTCCATCATAACCGCCCTTTAGCAAAAGCAAAAGGGGCGTTTTTTGATGAAGGCAGCAGCGACTTCTCATCTCTTCCATTGAGCGGCATTCGTTTTTTGATTGAGGCGTCGTTTTTTGACCCCATCCGAAGGGCGTTTGAAAGACCTGCCCTTTACATGCCCAAAACAAAGATGAATTTACCAGCGCGCTTGGCTTTACAGCCCTCTTGCCGCTGCTGTATAGTTAGGTAACGAAAAAGTCAGCAAATAAAGCGCGCAAACTTCCCCAAGGCAATGGAGGTGAGGGGGAATGGAACGGTTCCGGCGAGGGGGCTCCCTGCAGAAGCGCATGCTTTTGGCCTTTGTGCTGATCGCGGCGGCCACGGTGGCCGTTGGCGTGGTTTTAGTCCTGAGCACCCAGCATTTTGCCGCGCGTGAGCTCGAGCAGACCGGCCAGTCGATCCTCCGGCAGGATATGCAGTCGGTCGAAAGCATGCTCTCGACCCTCGATCGCCTAAGCATGGACTTCGCCACGAGCTCCGGCTACCTTTGGCAGTTCATGAACGCCGGGCGGCAGAGCGCCTACAACGAATATAAGATGAAGCTGCAATTCGACCGCTTTTACGAAACCCTGCAAAAGCTCTATCCGAACGGCACTTCGCTGTATCTCAACTCAAACAGCACAAAGGCCATCTACCTCAACGGCTACCTCTTCAGCCACGAAGGGCTTGGCGACGAGTTGCTTCTCAGCGAGGCTTTTTCTTCCCCAACGGGGGTATGGCGTGTCGCGCAAGGGATCCCGATCTACCAAAGCTATAAGAACTCCCCGCCAAAGAGCGTGGTCGCCCTCGTCAGGCCCTACGCGTCGGGCGGGGCCATGGGCGTCTATGTGGGCGCCGAGGTCATCGCGCAGGCTCTTGAGCTCTCTTTGCCCACGCCGGATTCGCAGCTTTATATCCTCACGAGTGAGGGCGATCTGGTGGCCTCCGTCGGCGAAGGGGCGGACGAGCCCCCTTCCGAACTCTTTTTAGGCGAAAGCAGGCCTGCTTTCAGCGCCTCGCCCATGCTGGTTACGCTTCAGTCGCCATACACGGGCTGGCGCTACGTCATTCGCATCCCAAGGAGCCCGGGCTTTGCGCTGGTTTCGTCCTTCGGGGCGATTTTGGGGTTGTGTCTTGGCCTGTATGCCCTGTTTACCTCCTCCATCTGGACCGCCTTGTTCTTCCACCCCTACAGGGCCATCACCAAGATGGCCGAGCAGCTCCGCTCCTCGGTGTCGAGCATCCACCAGCGCCCCCTCGTCATGGACGAGATCCTCTACCTGCGCACGGCGCTGGGCAGCCTCATCCGCGAGGGCGATAATCTCCGCCGCGAGATCGACGTCTATAAGCCGGCCATGCGCGCCCAGCTCATCGGGGATCTGCTGCACCCGGGCCGCGTGCTCTCCTTCCCCCAGCATCTGCGCCTTTTAGAGGATTCCGGCCTGCCCATTCACGAAAAGGGCTTCGCCGTCCTCCTCCTGCGCAGCGCGCACGGCTTCGCTTTGCCGGAATACGCGGGGCTCGTGCAGGCCCTTCTGCCCTTCAGGGGCCAGGAGCTCGCCCCCGTCTGCATCGAGAGGGAGGATGGCGGCGCCCTGGTGCTGCTCAGCGCCTCCTCGCCCCTTTCCGCCCCGCAGGTGCGGGCCTTCGTCGAGGAATACCTCGGCGCGCTGGATCTTCACGCGGGCGTCGCCATCGGGATCGGCTCGCCCTGCGCCGATTTCATGGGCGTCCCCATCTCTTACCGCGAAGCGCAGTCCGCCCTGGCCCGCTGCCTGCTGCTCGAGGGCCAAGGCATCCTGGAATTCAGCGCGCTGGCCGAAGGCCCGTCGCAAAACGAGCGCCTGCCGCTGATCGCGGCCGAAATGGAGGCCGCCATCGACGCCCTTCGCCGCTGCGAGGGCGAAAATGCCTTCCGCGCGCTGGACGCGTTGTTTGCGCGCATCGCCGCCTTGCGCCTCGACCCCCCAACGGCCAAGTCCCTCTGCGCACAGACGCTGATGCAGGGCATGGAGCTCTGCGCCAGGTTTGATACCAGCTTAACCGCCCTAAGCGTCAGCCATCCGGAGGGTTTGCTCACGACGCTCGAAGGCCTCGAAACCCTGCGGGAAATGCGCATTTTCGCGCAGGAGGTCTTCGCCGAGCTGGTTCGCGCGCTGAGCTACCGCAAGAATAACCTGGGCTCGGTGCGGCTTGCGCAGCGCATCGTTTCCTACCTGGATGTGCACTATACCGACAGTGAGCTCAGCGCCTCGCAGCTAGCCGAAATCTTCCAGGTCAGCCCCGAGCACATCAGCCGCGTCTTTAAAGAAAACACGGGCGTGAATCTCCTTCGCTACCTGACGAAGCTGCGCATCGAGCGCGCAAAGGCCATTTTAGTGGAAGAAAAGTCCACTCCGCTGACGGTGGTGGCTGAAAGGGTTGGCTACCAAAACGCGCAGACCTTCACGCGCGCCTTCAAAAAGGAAGAAGGCATTCCCCCGGGAAGCTTCAAGCAAGAGCAAGCCCTTGCGCGGAACGAAACCGGGTAACAAAGCCATATGAAAAGCCCCTTTTGCCGTCCGCAGTTCAATATGGGCGAAACTCCCCGCCGCTTACGGTGGCGGCCGACCCGGTTGACTACCAAAACGTGCAGACCTTCACGCGCGCCTTCAAAAAGGACGAAGGCATTCCACCGGGAAGCTTCAAGCACGCGCAGGCCCTGGCGAGGAACGAAAGCGGG
>JAITTC010000002.1 GCA_031287285.1 Christensenellaceae bacterium | reverse complement strand
GGTCGTCCAGCGCCATGAAGCGAAACTCCCAGGCGCACCAAAGCGTGATCTCTTCCGCCAGGCGCGAAAGATGCATCATCAAGATCGAAAGGCAGGACGAGAGCTCCAGAACGAAGTCGCGGTCGCTCACGCCATCCATCGAATTGGCCATGAAGCCATTCAGGCCCAGCCTTTCGGCCACGAGGGCCTGATCGAGCGGGTGCGTGGTCGAGGCCAGCGCGCCAGAGCCAAGGGGCGACACCGCGGTCCTTCCCCTGCAGGCACAAAGGCGCTCTAAATCGCGCAGCAGCATTTGGACGTAGGCCATCAGGTGGTGGGCCAGGGTGACGGGCTGCGCCCTTTGCAGGTGCGTGTAGCCCGGCATCACGGTTTCGATGTGCTGTTCCGCCACGGCGATCAGCGCCCTCGCACAGTCCCTTGCCAGGGAGGTGATCTCGCCGATCTCCCGGCTTAGATACAGCCTCAAATCCAGGGCCACCTGGTCGTTGCGGCTCCTCCCCGTGTGCAGCTTCTTGCCGTTTTCGCCGATGCGCTCGGTCAGAACCTGCTCCACGAAGCTATGAATATCCTCCGCCGCCTGGTCGATTTCGAGCCTGCCCGCCTTGATATCCAAAAGGATGCCTTCCAGCCCCGAAATGATCTGGGCGCTCTCATCCGGGGCGATGATGCCCTGCCTGCCCAGCATGAAGGCGTGCGCCATCGAGCCCGTGATGTCTTCTTCGAACATCCTTTGGTCAAAGCCGATGGATGCGTTGAGCTCGTTCAGCCTTTCATCCACGTCCCCGGCGGTTCTGCCCGCCCAAATCATCTTCATTCTTGCTTCCCCCCGCTACCCCGTTTGATCAAGGGCCTTTTTGCCTCTTTTTAGCCCTTTTTCAGGCCTGATGGCCGCGCTTTTTATCGAGCAGCGCCTTGATGCGCACCGGCAGCCCGAACAGCCTGATGAAGCCCTTGGAATCGTACTGGTCATAGACCGCGTCCTCGCCGAAGGTGGCCACTTCCTCATCGTAGAGGGTGTAGGGCGAGGTCATGCCGGCGCCCATGATGTTGCCCTTGTAAAGGATCAGCGAAACCTCGCCGCTGACGCGCTCCTGCGTCTTATCTACGAAGGCCGAAAGCGCCTCGCGCAGCGGGGTATACCACTGGCCGTTGTAAACGAGGTCCGCAAACTCCAGCGCCAGGCGCTGCTTGTAGTGCTGCGTCATCCTGTCGAGGCAGAGTTGCTCGAGCATCTCGTGCGCCTTGTAGAGGATGCTGCCGCCCGGGGTTTCATACACGCCGCGGCTCTTCATGCCCACCAGGCGGTTTTCGACCATGTCGAGAATGCCGACGCCGTGCTTGCCGCCGAGCTCGTTGAGCTTCTTCACCAGCGTGACGCCGTCGAGCTTTTGGCCGTTCAGCGCCACCGGAATTCCCTTTTCAAAGCCGACCGTGATCTTTTCTTGCTGGTCAGGCGCCTTAAAGGGCGACACGCCAAGCTCCAAAAGGCGGTCGTAATCGGGGGCGTTGGCCGGGCTTTCAAGCTCCAGGCCCTCGTGCGAGAGATGCCAGATATTGCGGTCGCGCGAATAGTTCTTCTCGCGGCTGAACTGCAGGGGCACGTTGTGCTTTTCTGCGTAGTCCACCTCGTCGTCGCGGCTCTTGAGCTCCCAGGTGCGCCAGGGGGCGATGATGTCCATCTCCGGGGCGAAGGCCGCGATGGCCAGCTCGAAGCGAACCTGGTCGTTGCCCTTGCCCGTGCAGCCGTGGGCGATCGCGTCTGCACCCTCTTTCAGCGCAATCTCCGTGATGCGCTTGGCGATGATCGGCCTTGCAAAGGAGGTGCCCAGCAAATACTGGTTTTCGTAAACGGCGCCCGCCTTGAGCGTGGGGAAGATATAGTCCTCGACGAATTCCTTTGTCAGATCCTCGATGTAGAGCTTCGAGGCCCCGGTCTTCTTGGCCTTTTCTTCCAGGCCGTCGAGCTCCGCGCCCTGCCCCACATCCGCCGAAACCGCCACGACCTCGCAGCCGTAGTTTTCGATCAGCCAGGGGATGATCACCGAGGTGTCGAGCCCGCCCGAGTAGGCCAAAACCACTTTTTTATACTTCTTGCCAGCCATTGAACATGCCCTCCTACGCTTGAGCGGCAAGCCGCCCGAATCTGCTTTTTTGTATCCTAACGCCAAAGCGCGGCGCTGTCAAGCTCAATTTGCAGGTTTTATGCAAATATTGCGTAAAATCGGGCAATTATATGCAATATATCCCCGATTATAAGCATTTTTATTCATTTTTTTGCTCGCCTTGCTTCCCCGCATAGACCCGGTCGATGGTGATCACCGCGAAAAGCTGCCCCGGCAGCTCTTCAACGCGCTCGCGCACCGCCTTTTTAATCGCCGCACCGTCGAGCTTCAGGCCGTAGGGCGCCGAAATGTCAAAAATCAGGTTCGTGTGCGTATCGCCGGGCACCATTCTGAAGTCGTGCACGCTCAAGGCCTCGTCGATGCCCTTCACGATCTCCATCACCTTCCCGTGCAGGGCGTCCGCCCGCTCGTCGCCCATCACCACCGGGTCCATGTGGATGACCAGCTCGATGCCGTGCTCGACGAGCAGCTCCCTTTCGATATTATCGATCAAATCATGGCTTTTGAGCATGTCGCCTCGGGCGTCCACCTCCACGTGGAGGCTGCCAAAGTGCTGCCCCGGCCCATAGCTGTGCAGCGCCAGGTCGTGCAGCCCCAAAACGCCCTCGCGGCCCCGCACGTGCGAGAGAACCAGCTCGATCAGCTCGCCTTCCGGCGCCTGCCCGAGCAGCTTATGGAAGGATTCCAGCAGCACCTTCACCCCCGTGTAGCCAACGAACAGCGCCACGCAAAGCCCCATGTAGCCATCGAGCGAAAAACCCAGGGCAGGGCTTAAAATAGACGAAAGCAGCACCGCGCCGGTCGCCAGGATGTCAGACAGGCTGTCTGCCGAGAAGGCGCGCATCAGGGTGGAGTCGATCTCCCTGCCAAGCGCGCGGTAAAACAGAAAAAGCCAGAGCTTCACCGCCATCGAGGCCAGCAAAACCCCGGCGCTCAAAGGGCTGAAGCGCGGCATTTCGGGCCGCAGAATCTTTAGGAAGGACTCCTCGCCAAGCCGAAAGGCGATGAGAAAGATCAGCACGGCGACCGCCATCGACGAAAGGTATTCGATGCGCGCATGGCCATAGGGGTGCTCCGCATCGGCAGGCTTTCCGGCCCATTTGAAGCTCAGCGCCGAGATCAGCCCAGAAAAGGCATCGCTCAGGTTGTTGGCCGCATCCGCCATGATGGCCACGGAGCCCGCCAAGAAGCCTGCGGTGAACTTACCCGCGCTCAAAAGCAGGTTCAGCGCGATGCTGACCAGCCCGGCCAGCTTGCCGTAGCTCTCGCGCACGCGCCAATTTTGCGTGTTTTCGCCATTCTTCACGAGCTTCTTCATCCAAGCGATCATCCAAGCTCCCCCTTTTTGCCTTCCCCGGTCATCACACAAGCAGTATAGCGCGGCGCGACCGCCGCGGCAATCCGTCAAAGCCCTCTTCGCGGGCACGAGGGTTGTTTTACCGGGCAAATTGGATGGGGTGCGCCTTCCTCTTTTTTAGGCGTGAAGGGCCTCCACGCAAAAAATCGGGAAATCTTCCCTTTCGCGGCGGCGCTCCCCATCGCCGCTCAAGCCGCAATCGCGCCTTCGCCGGTCAAAAGCGCGCTATGCAAGAGCAATCCAAATTTCGCATGACATTTCCTATCGCTTGGTTTTGAGGGAAGAAACCCGGAAGCAGCCCTCTTCGCGGCGGCGCTCCTCTTCGCCGTTCAGGCCGCAATCGCGCCTTCGCCGGTCAAAAGCGCGCCATGCAAGAGCAATCCAAATTCCGCATGGTTTTTCCAATCGCTTGGTCTTAAAGAAGAAAACGAAGGCGCTTCCATAGGGCTTTGGAAGGCCAAAAAGCGGCTTGGCCACGGCTTTTAACCCTATAAAAAACTCCCCTGCTGACGGCGGGGAGCTCGGCGGCCGATTCTTCGGAACTTCCAAAAGGAAGGCAACTAAAAAAAGCGGCGCGCGGCCCCCGCCGCCATGCAGCCAAAAACCCGCAAAAGCGGGTTTTTGGCTGATTTTCGCCTAACCGTCGTGCTACCGCAGCCCTTTTGCGGCCAAATCATTGAAAGCGGATGACCAGCCAGGCAAGGATGTAAAGAAAGTAGATGTGCGCCGGATAGAAGATATAGAAAAAGTACTTCTTTTGAAAAAAGTGCCTGTTTTCGCCGCGCTCGCCGTTATAGAGCATCAGGGGCAGCAGGGCGAAGATCGAAAGGCCCTCGAGCCAGTCGCCCATGGCGAAGTTCAGCGCCGAAAAGACGACCAGGGGCGCAAGCCGCCACCAGCGATGCCCTCGCAGCAAATAGAACAGCACGCCCATCAAGGGGAAGGTAAAGCCCGCTTCCACCGTAACGGGCGTGGGAATGGCAAGGAGAAGAGGGTAAGCGAAGAACGGCAGGCCCTCGAGCCCCATCAGCGCCAGGACTCCGGCAGAAACCGCGAACGGCATGAGGATGAGCAGCAGGGCCAGCGCCGCCTTGCCCCATTTGCGCGCCTTCACCCCGGCGATGAGCATGTCGACAAAGACGATGTACAGCCCCGTGAGGAAGAGCGTGCCGAAGATGGAGTTCATCAGCACGGCCTGGCTGGGCATCGCGCTCTCTAGGCAGTACGAGAGGATGTTCATGAGCTCAAAGCCCGCGAGCAGCAGCAGAAGGTAGCGCTTACGGTTGCGGGTATGCGCCATTGCCTCCGCGCACATGAAAATGAAGATAGGTCCCACGGGGCGCCCCAGCCATTTCAGCCATCCGGGCGCGCCAAGCTGCAAAAACATTTGATGAACATGGTCAAAGACCATCAGAATGAGGGCAAGCAGCTTAATCGCACCGCCGGAAAGCCCTTTTTTAAACCAAGTCGTCATCCGATACCTCCTTAAGTATTGTATTAATCTCCTATAATAATAACACGACTGTCGCTCGCCGTCAAGCCCCGATGCGGAAGCTTTTTGCCCGCGGCGCATATAGCTGTAAAAAGAAAGCGGCGGGAGGGGCGGAAGATGAAAAGGATTGGGGCGGCGATTTTGGCAGCTGCGCTGCTGCTGGCGCTCTGCGGCGCGGGGGGCGCGGAGCAGATCCTCTTGGTGGATGCGGACGTGCAGACGATCACGCTGTATGAGGGCGGGCAGAAGGTCAAGAGCTGGCCCTGCGCCGTGGGCAAGCGGGGCACGCCCTCGCCGCTCGGGGTTTGGGCGGTCACGCAAAAGCACAAGAACTGGGGCACGGGCTTTGGCACGCGCTGGATCGGCTTTGCCTGCCCCTGGGGCAATTTTGGCATCCATGG
>JAITTC010000206.1 GCA_031287285.1 Christensenellaceae bacterium | reverse complement strand
CGGCCTTGGCCGCCGACCGGCCCTACCGTGCCGCTACGTTGCCGCAGGTCAAGCCTTTCAAGGCCGCCAAGAACTCCCTTTACGCCATTGCGCTTACTATGGCATCCAAAGGCCCTGCCAGAAGCCTCGGTAGGTCCTCTTCTGTGCTCCGTCTGGATTGATTTGTCGCTTACGCTCCTCGCAATGACGAAGAGGGGCATTGAAGCGCCGGCCTTGGCCGCCGACCGGCCCTACCATGCCGCCACGTCGCCGCAAGTCAAGCCTTTCAAAGTAGCCAAGAGCCTCCTTTGCGTCATTGCGAGCGCAGCGAAGCAATCCAGAAGGCCACCTCTTTTTGCATGCTTGCTGGATTGCTTCGTCGCTGCACTCCTCGCAATGACGAAGAGGGGCATTGAAGCGCTGGCCTTGGTCGCCGACCGGCCCTACCATGTTGCTGCGCCGCCGCAAGTCAAGCCCTTCAAGGCAGCCGCTTCCTTGTGTCATTGCGCTTACGCACCCAAAGGCCCTGCCAGAAGCCTCAACAGGACCTTTTCTGTGCTCCGTCTGGATTGCTTCGTCGCTTACGCTCCTCGCAATGACGAGGAGGGGCATTGAAGCGCCGGCCTTGGTCGCCGACCGACCCTGCCAATCCGCTACGTCGCCGCAAGCCAAGCCCATTAAGACCAAGGCCTAGGCAGGCCGCCGTCGAAGCGCAAAAAGGAGCCATTTTTGAGGGGAATTAGGCGAGAGAGGGCTGAAAGCGCTTGACAGTGAAGCGATAGAGGAAGATACTCAGGATATGGCTCACAAAGGAGCAAATTTGGCAAAAACGAGCGGCGCTTTTCTCGTTTCTCAGGCCAGGCGGCCGCAGGCG
Source organism: Christensenellaceae bacterium (assembly GCA_031287285.1). Taxonomy (GTDB): domain Bacteria; phylum Bacillota; class Clostridia; order Christensenellales; family UBA1750; genus JAITGM01. Next base: position 6,831 of record JAITTC010000206.1, on the reverse strand, counting down.
CCGGCTTTTGCGCGGAGGCGAAGGGATGCAGGCCTCGGCAGGTTGACTTCCTTGAGCCAGGATGGCGTTGATCGGCGTACCCCGGCCAATATGGGAGCGCCTGCTTGGACTTTGGGCTTTCGCGAGAAAAATCGCTGAATTCAGGGGGAAGCTCCAAAGGGTCATCGGTAATTTGAAGGAGGGATCGCCATGAAAAGGGTTCTGTTGACGAACGGCGACAGCTCGCCCGCGAAGGTAAACAAGTTTTGCCCGCAGGCGCTGTTCCTGTATGGAACGTACAAAGAGGATGGAAGCCCCAATTTCGGGCTGTTCTCTTGGATCAGCTATGCTTGGGACGGCGAGCTGTGCGTGATGGCCTGCATCGGCGAAGAGAAGCTGACGAAGGATCGAATCCACGCCACCGGGGTCTTTTCTGCCAACCTGGTCAGCGAAGAGCTGCTCCCGCTGGCCGATTGGTTTGGCAACCACGAGGGCTACACGACCGATAAGGCGGCGGCCGGGGCCGAGGTCGAAAGGGGCTCTGCTCTCAACGTGCCCCTGCTTGCGAAAAGCCCCTGGAGCTTTGAGCTCGAGCTGAAGCGCTCCATCCCCCTGGACGGCGGCGAGATCTTCCTCTGCCGCATCGCAAGCGTGACCGCTGACGAGCGCCTGGCCGATGAAACCCTGAGCGTGGAGGCCCGCGCGGCGCTCGTTACCCCGGCCATCTATATGGGCATTAACCACTACGCAGGACTTAGACCGGAAGGGCTTGGCGCCCCCGGCGACTGGAAAGAGGCCCGATAGGCCCGCGGCTCAAGGGCGCCGGTCCGCTCTTTCTACCTCTATCTAGGCTTGAAACGCGATGCGGCAGCCCAATATGCCTTTGGCTGGGCCCCCGAATGCGGAAACCCGGGCCGCCTTTGCCGCTGCGCACCCGGCTGATTCTGACGAAGGGCTCGCGAACCGTGAAAGCTCGGCAGGCGCGGGCTGCAGGCTTGTAGATTGAAGGCCTGCGGCGCGGCGAAACAACGGGGAGAGCGGCGCAAAAGCCCTCGCGCCTCGTTGGGGCCCCTTTGCTCAAAACCAGTTATACAGGGCTTTTTATCTTTGTTTCGCCTATAAAGAAGCGAGGGCCTCGCAAAGGCGCCGCTTCAGCCGGCAGTTTATACCTGCGGCTTGCTCGCGAGAGCGACGGCCTTTCGTATACTCGGTGGATTCAAGAAAGGCTACTCCTTTAATAAAGCATGGTGTTTTGGGGCTTCCCTTCGTAATCGCTGGATTGCTTCGTCGCTTACGCTCCTCGCAATGACGAAGAGGGGCATTGAAGCGCTGGCCTCGGTTGCTGACCGGCCCTACCATGTGGCCATGTCGTCGCAGGTCAAGCCTGCCAGAGCAAACAAGAACTCCCCTGCGGTTATTGCATGCCTTCAAAGGCCCTGCTATGAGTCCCGGCGGGGCCTTTTCTGTGTACCGTCTGGATTGCTTCGCCGCTTCACTCCTCGCAATGACGATCCTGGGCGGCTCATCCCCTTTCGTCATCCCGGCTGCCGCGTCGCTTGCGCTCCTCGCAATGACGAAGAAGGGCATTAAAGCGTTAGCCTCGCCGCCGAACGGCCCTATCATGTTGTTACGTCGTCGCAGGTCAAGCCTGTAAGAGCAGCCAAGAACTCCCTTGCGTTATTGCACGCCTCCAAAGGCCCTGCCAGAAGCCTCAGTAGGGCCTTTTCTGTGCTCCGTCTGGATTGCTTCGTCGCTTGCGCTCCTCGCAATGACGAAGAAGGGCATTAAAGCGTTAGCCTCGCCGCCGAACGGCCCTACCATGTTGTTACGTCGTCGCAGGTCAAGCCTGTAAGAGCAGCCAAGAACCCCCTTGCGTTATTGCGTGCCTCCAAAGGCCCTGCCAGAAGCCTCGGTAGGGCCTTTTCTGTGTATCGTCTGGATTGCTTCGTCGCTTACGCTCCTCGCAATGACGATCCTGGGCGGCTCATCCCCTTTCGTCATCGCGGTTGTCGCTTCGCTGTGCTCCTCGCAGTGACGAAGAGGGGCATTGAAGCGCCAGCCTTGGTCACCGAGCGCTTCCCTGCGTCATTGCGATTGCCATGTCGCTGCGCTCCTCGCAATGACGGCGAAGCAATCCAGAGGGCCTCCTCTTTTTGTAGGCCTCTTTTGCGCGCTTGCTGGATTGCCGCGTCGCTACCCCAGCGAATCCTCGCCGCATCGACAGGGCCGCGACCGTTGCGGTGGAGACCCACGGAACCAGGACGAAATGCCTTCGCCGGCCGTGAATCTTCCCCGGCCCTGGCTATACCGGCGCGCACCAAAAGCCCCCGTGCGGCATACCTTGCCCATGGGGATTTTTTTGCTTGAAAAGGCGCGATTCACGCGCGAACGGAGGGGACTTGGCTTTGCGCTTTGTGCTGGATTTATCCGACGCCCGCATGCAGGTTTTGCTCGGGCTGCTCTTGAGGGAAGGAAGGGCCGTTTCCGCCCTGGAAGGATTCGATTTTGACGAGCCTGCCGCGCTGCTGCTCTCGCCCTCGCAAAGGAGCGAAGGGCAGAAAGCGACGCTCGAAAAACTGCGGCCAGGTTCGGTGGTCTTTGCGCCTTGGGCGCAAAGCGAGGCGATCGAGGGGCTGGTTTGGCACGATTTGGGCGCGAATGAGGAGTATGCGCTTCAAAATGCCTTCCTAACGGCGGAGGGCGCGCTCAAGCTGCTGATCGAGCACAGCGACTTTTCCCTGCGCGGGGCCGAAATGCTGCTTTTGGGCTATGGCCGGATCGGGTCTTGCTTGGTCGAGCTGTTAAGGCCCTTTGCGGCCAAGATCTTTCTGCGCGAAAAGAGCGAAGAAAGGTTCGCCCTGGCCAAAGAGAGAGGGCTTGAGCCCTGGACGGGGCAGGCAGTGCGGCTGATCGTCGGCACATCGCCGGAAGCCGCGCTCAAGTGGGAGGAAGCCGCGCGCTTTTCCTGCAACAGCCTCTATTTGGAGCTGGCTTCGCCGCCCGGCGGCCTGATCGAGGGCAGCTTTTCGGGCAAAACGCTGCGTGCGCCGGGCTTGCCCGGCAGGATCTCGCCGCACAGCGCTGCGGAAGGCCTTTTAGTCTGCCTGCGCGGCGTGGCCCCAGAACTCTTTTAAAGGACGGGAAAGAAGACCATGCATGAAAAAATCGGATTTGCCCTGACGGGTTCGCATTGCACGCTGGAGGAAACCCTGCCGCTGATGCGAGAGCTCATCGGGCGCGGTTATGGGTTGGTGCCCATCCTATCGCCAGCCGTGGCAGGGACGGATACCCGCTTTGGCAGCGCCGCGCACTGGAAGGAGGCGCTCGCCCAAATCACGGACGCGGAGCCCATTTTGACCATCGCCCAGGCGGAGCCCATCGGGCCCAAGAAGCTGCTCGACGCGATCGTGGTGGCGCCCTGCACGGGCAACACGCTGGCAAAGCTGGCAAACGGCATCAGCGACGGCCCGGTGCTGATGGCGATCAAGGCGCAGCTGCGCAACGAAAGGCCGGTCATCCTGGCCGTGTCAACCAACGACGGCCTGAGCGGCAACGCGCAGAATCTCGGCAGGCTGCTCGTGCGCAGGCATATTTATTTCGTGCCCTTTGGGCAGGACGACCCGAAGGGGAAGCCGGCTTCGCTGATCGCCAAGATGGAGCTCATTCCGGAAACCCTGGAGGCTGCCCTGCAGGGCAGGCAGTTTCAGCCCCTGCTGGCCAAATAAGCGGAAACAAAACGGGGAACGGGGCGGCCGAACGCAGCGCGCCCTTGCCTTCGCGGGCGGGAATCACCATTCCTCTCGCGCGCCCCCAGAGAAAGCAGAGCATCCAAAGAGCAAAAGGGCGGGCTGCCATTCAGCTTGATTTCGCGCGTTCCCCTTGGGGGAAAGCGCTGAAAGAAGACCGCCACCCCACACAAAAGCGCGCCTGCATGAACTCGGGCGCGCTTTTCATGTAGTCGGCCCAGCGGCAGCACGGCTCTTTTTCGCCACCCGCGAGGAGCGTAAGGGATACGGCAATCGCAAATGACGAGATAAGGAGAAGCTGGGGCGCTTCACCGTCATTGCGAGAAGCGCAAGCGACGAAGCAATCCAGCGATTGCGAAAGAGGCCCCGCAAAACCATGCTCTAATCAAAGAAGAAGTTCGCTGGATTGCTTCACTGCCGTTCGCAATGACAAAGGAAGAGTAGGGCTGCTTTGAAAGGCTTGATGTGCGGCGACATGGCGGCATGGTAGGGCCGGTCGGCGGCGCTTCGAGCCCTTCTTCGTCATTGCGAGGAGCGTAAGCGACGCGGCAATCGCAATGACGAGATAAGGAGGAGCCGGATCGCTTCACCGCCACCGACGAGGAACGCAGCGGCGAAGCAATCGCCTAACAACGTGGCCGCGCAGAGCGAGTAAGGGCTGTTCAAGGAAAGCGTTTCGTAAGAGGAATCGAAGCCGAGCGCGCCCAGCGGGCGGCTTTTGGGGCTCGCGGAGGCTGCCGTTGCAATTCCCCCTCCTGCGAAAACGGCGTGTTGTGGGGGCTCTTCTTCTATGCTATACTGCATCTTAATTTACGGCATAGAGAGGGGTGCGGAAGAGTGGAATTTTTGCGCTGTGAAAAGGCGTCCTTCAGCGTGATTGGCAGGGAGGGCTCCACCGATGAGGGCGAGGGCTTCGTGCAAAGGCTTTGGGCCGACGCGAACGAGCACTATGCGGAGGTCAGCGCCCTGGCAAAGCACGATGAACGGGGCCGCCCGCTGGGCTTTTAGGGCGCGATGAGCGACTTTGGCAGGAACTTCTTCCCCTGGCAGGCGGGCTTTTCAAAGGGCCTGTATCTGGCGGGGGTCGAGGCGCGGGACGGCGCCGAAGCGCCGGAAGGCTGGGTAAGGTGGACGATTCCAGGCTTTGAGTATCTCTATTGCAAGGCGGAGGGCGATGTGCCCGCCGCGATGCGCGAGGCCGCCGCGTTTATGGGCGAAAACGGCCTTGAATTGGCCGGCGCGGTGCAGGACTTCCTTTGCCCTGAGGAAAACGGCCAGCTCTATCTGTTCTTCCCCATCAGAAGGCTTTGAAAGGAGCGAAAAATGAACGAAAAAGCGGCGGCGATTCAGCTCATCGCCATGGATTTAGACAATACCCTGCTCAGTCGCGGCAAGACGATTTCAGACTACGCGATTTCGGTCTTTTCGCGCTGCCGGGCGGCCGGCATCTTGCTCGCCTTTGCAACCTCGCGCTCGGAGGGCGCCTCCGCGCGCGTCAGCGCGAGGCTGAAGCCCGATCTCTTTATTTCAAACGGGGGCGCGCTGGCCAGGCGGGGCGAAACCGAGCTCTTCCGGGCCTGCCTGGAGGCGCAGGCGGTGGAGGGCATCGTGGCAGGCTGCTTAAGTGCCCCCGAGATCAGCCAGATTACATTAGAGGGTGAAAGGGGCTTCCTCAGCTCGGAGCCCATCGACCCAGCCTGGGCAGGCTGGGAAGACTACGCGCATTCGGTCTACACGGACTTTGCCAATCCGCCCTGCTTTGGGGCGGTGTTTAAGATCACGGCGGAGGCGGACAGCGACGAGGTCGTTCGGCGCATCGCGCAGGGGCTGCCAGGGGTTGGGATTTTGGCCTTCAGCGGCGAGGGCTGGTATCAGTTCAAGGCGGAACGCGCCTCGAAGGAGGCCGCGCTAGAGGCCGCTGCCGCCGCGCTTGGCCTGAAGATGGAGCAAGTCGCGGCCTTTGGCGACGACTGGAGCGACCTGGGGATGCTTCGCGCCGCCGGAATCGGCGTGGCGATGCAAAACGCCATACCGGAGGTGCAAAGTGCCGCGGATGCGCTTTGCGGCGATTGCGATGAGGACGGCCTCGCCATTTGGATTGAGCAAAACATATTGGCGGCGCGCGAAAAGGGATGAACGCGAAGGGAGGGGCAGGCTTTGAAGCATCTGGGGACGAAAACCCTTGAAAGCCAGCGGCTGATTCTGCGCGCTTTTGAGCGGAGCGACGCGGAGGCGATGTTTAAAAACTGGGCGGGGGACGAGGAAGTCACGAGGTTTTTAAGCTGGCCCGCGCACCAAAGCGTGCGGGCTTCCGAGGCGGTTTTGGGCGCATGGGTTTCTCGCTATGGCGACGAGCGCGCTTACCAGTGGGCGATCGTGCCAAAGGAGCTGGGCGAGCCGATCGGCTCGATTGCGGCGGTGAAGGTGAAGGATGAAATCGCAGCGGTGGAAATCGGCTACTGCATCGGGCGGAACTGGTGGCGGCAAGGGATTGCGTCCGAGGCGCTGGCCGCCCTGCTGCGCTTCTTCTTTGAGGAGGTCGGCGTGAACCGCGTGGAAGCGCGGCATGATTTGCAAAACCCGAATTCGGGGAAGGTCATGCAAAAATGCGGGATGCGCCTGGAGGGAACCCTGCGGCAAGGCGGCCGCAATAACCGCGGGATTGTGGATACGGCGCTATATGCTCGGCTGGCGGAGGAATACTTTAAGGGGCCAGAATAAGCGCAGGCGAGCCAGCGTTGGCTTTGCCCCGCGAAGCGCCCCAGAGCGGCAGGGATTTGACGAGCACGCCACCTTCGAGCGGGATTTAAGCCTTGCGGCGCATTCATGGCCGCAAATATGGCTAAAGGGCGAGTCAATGGAGCGCAATTGGGTTGCGGGAACGAAGAAGCGATGCAAAACCGGCGCATAAAGCGCAGCCAAGGCCAAAATAGCGGGAATTTACGCAGGGGCTCGAATTGCAGCCCTGTGGGCGGGCCCGGAAGGACTTCCGGGCCCGGCAAGATGCGGAACCGGGCCAGGCCGAAGGGCTGAGCCCGGGCCGGGCTTGCCGGGTAGCCGCGCGAAGCGCGGCGCCCGCCCTGCGCGCGAGCGGAGCGAGCGCGCT
>JAITTC010000191.1 GCA_031287285.1 Christensenellaceae bacterium | reverse complement strand
CCGCGCGAAGCTGAATATCAAGCATCGGCATATCTGACCTCTCGCTCAGCAAAATTACCAGAGGAAATGACGCTCGATGAAGCCATAAGCGAATTCATTCAGATCAGAAGTCATGTGCTTTCGCCGTCCACCATTGTCGGCTATAAGCGCCTACAGCATCTGTTTTTTAGCGACATCCGGCGCATGACCATTCGGCACCTCGTGAGCCACCAGGGCCTCATCCAAGGCAGCCTAAATCGCAGTGCACGCACGTACTCACCCAAAACCATTCGCAATGCCTTCGGCTTACTCTCGGGCGTCTTTCGGCAGTATGCGAAGGGCTATGCGCTCGATATAAGTCTGCCACAAGCCAAAAAGGTCGAGATGAAGATTCCATCGCGTGAGGAAGCGCTTCAGCTGATTTCAGAGGCGCGTAGCCAGGACTTGCGCCTGGCAATCATCATCGCTACGGCTATGGGCTTGCGTCGGAGTGAGCTTTGTGCTCTGCAATGGGAGCGCGACATCGACATGGAGCACAAGAGATTGCATGTACAGGAGGCGCTCGTACTGGGCGACGACAAGCAGTGGCACATTAAGGCGCCCAAAAGCGCCGCCGGGCATCGCACGCTGGCTATGCCGGACGTTGTGCATGCCGCCCTGAGCGCCATTGAGCCGAAGGAGGGCCTGCTGATCCATAGAAAGCCGGACGGCATTTCAAACGCCTTTACAGCCCTAAAGAAAAGACTTGGATTGGGCGTTCGATTTCATGATCTACGGCACTACTATGCCTCGCTGCTCTTGGCGCTCGGAGTGCCCGACAAGTACGCTATGGAGCGCATGGGGCACGGCACCGACCATATGCTCAAAGCGGTCTACCAGCACACGATGCAGGAGAAAGAAAGGGAAGTGGACGAGCTCATCAACGCGAGCATTTCACACGATATTTCACACACTGTGAAAGAAACAGGTTGATTCAGCTGGCTTTATGTCAATTATTGATGGGTTCGAATCCCCTTGGAGGTGCCAGTACCGAAACCTGTCGAAAAAGCTGAAATTGCTTTTGCGGCGGGTTTTTGTTATAATGAAAACGTCGAAAATTTCTATTTTCGGGAGAAAACGATTATGATAAAAATGATAATAACAGATTTGGACAACACTCTTTTACGACGCGATAAAACAATCAGCGATTACACGATTGACATATTCCGGCGAGTGCGCGAGTGTGGTATGTTGATTGCGTTTGCTACGGCGCGAAGCATGGAGAGTTCCCAAGAATATCGCACGCTATTAAATCCAGACGGCGATATTATTACAGGCGGTTGCTTGGTCTTTGTCGGCAGGCAGTTACTCCGCAGTTGCTATTTGCCTGAACCTCGGGGGGCGGCGCTACTTGCGGAGCTTTGTGCGTATCCGTCGGTTAAAAGAGTGTCGGCTCGTTCGTTGAACGCAAGCTACTCGAACATACCAACAGAGGGCCGAATCTGTGTTGACTTTAACGCTCATCTGCCCGAGAGACTCTTGCATTGTTCATGCCGCACAGACGATGGCGCGCTTATGAAGTCAATCGCAGCTCAGTATCCCGATTTTTCGTTTCTGCACATCAGCGGAAGTGATTTATACGATATTAACCCGAAAGAAGCCACGAAACTCAATGGCATAAAGACTATATCAGAATATTTTAACGTTCATCTATCGGAAGTAGCCGCTTTTGGCGACGATTTCAACGATGTTGAAATGCTCCGTGAGTGCGGTACCGGCATTGCAATGAGTAATGCAATAAGTGAATGTAAAGCTGTAGCTAACTACGTTTGCGGTGATTGTGACGAAGACGGCGTAGCGAAATGGTTAGAGGAACGAGTATTATAAGCACTTTCGTTATTGCATCTTTTTTGTCAGTGGATCACATAAGGAAACGGCTCCGCGCTTTGCGTGGGGGTCGTTTTTTATGCGCTAAAGAGGGCCAAGGGGGCCGAGAGGGCCGTGAAAAAAGGCGCCGGCGACGTGCGCCGCAAGGGGAGGCGCGGCTCGGTCTTATAAGGCGGCGCTTGATAACATTCTCGCATCATAAAAGCGGGAGGATGAACGAGCTGAAGTACAGAAACGCCGTGATCGGCGATAGGGGGTTTGTTTCTATGCGCTTGCGCCGGCCTATTCAAACCCAATGGGGGCCGCCGCTCGCCTTTGGCCATTGGGGAGGCGCGGAGCCGGGGCGTGAAGGTCGTTAGGCTTCGCTAAGAAGGCAGGCCCATGGGCGCATATATGAAAAAACGGGGTTCAAGGGCTTGGAAGGGCGCAGGGCGCCGATGGTTTTTGCGCGTGAGCGGCCCCCAAAAGCATGTCGAAACCAAAAGGGCGGCTGCGGAGGAAGCTCGGCGCACATTCGGCCGGCGCTTTGCTTAAAAAGGGCTGCTCACAGCCTGTTTTCACGCAAAAAAGCGCTGAAGGCCCGCAAATCCTCTAAATAGCTTTCGCGCAGGGCTGGGTTGTAGATGACGCTGGCCGGGTGATAGAGCGGGAAGAGCGTGGCGCCTAAGATCAGCTCGCCAAAGGGCCTGCCGTGCGCCTGGCCGATCACGGTTTTTCGCCCCGCCAGCGCCTGCAGGGGCACGTTCCCAAGGCTCACGATCACCTTGGGAGACACGATGTTGAGCTCCTTGAGGAACCAAGGCTTCCACAGCTCGATTTCCTCGCGGGAGGGCGGCCGGTTCGAGGCACGGCCCTTGGCGCCGAGCTTCACCGGGCGGAATTTGACCAGGTTGGTGGTGTAAAGCTTTGGGCGCGTGAGCTCGGTCAACGCCAGAAATTCATCTAAGTTCTTGCCCGCGCGGCCCACGAAGGGTTTTTGCAAAAGGGTTTCCTGCTCGCCGGGCGCTTCGCCCACCAGAAGGATCTTGGCCGCCGGGTCTCCGTCGCCAAAGACGTAGATTCGCCTTTCCGGCGCGTAGAGCGCATCGAAATAGGCCGCGCACTGGCGGTAAAGCGCGGAAAGCTTCTCGGCGCTCATGGCCCTTCCCCCTTCAATTCGTCGTATTTGGCGCGCAGGCTCTGTAAATCCTCCCAGGCCAGGCGCTTCCAGGCGCCTGACTGGTCGCGCAGCAGCGCGGAGGGGTGAAAGCTCCCCAGCATGTGAAAGCCCTTGCGCTCCACCCACTTGCCCCTGTCGCGCGTGACGCGGAACTCTCGGCCGATGACGGCCCTGCCGGCCGTGGCCCCGAGGCAGAACAGGATTTTTGGCCGAATGAGCCTGAGCTGCGCCCGCAAAAAGGGCAGGCAGCTTTCGACTTCATCGGGCTCCGGGCTGCGGTTCATGGGCGGGCGGCACTTGACCACGTTGGCGATGTAGACATCCTCGCGCGTGAGCGCAATCGCCCCCAGCATCTTATCGAGAAGCTGGCCGGCGGGCCCCACGAAGGGCCTGCCCTGCAGGTCTTCCTGCTGGCCCGGCCCTTCGCCGATGCAAAGAATCGCGGCCTCGCGGTTTCCTTCGCCAAGGACGGTGTTCATTCGCCCGTGGCAGAGCTTGCAGCGCCTGCAGCCCCGCACGGCATCTTCAAGATTCCCCCAAGAAAGTTCCATCGCGTTGACTCCTGCGCCCGCACCGCTTAGTATGGCGGCGCGTTTTTGCTTAGTATACCACGCTTTTTTTGCCAAGGCTTGAAAAATCCACGAATGCGCGCATAATAGAAGCGACAAAAGCTGTTTTTTGAAAGGGGCAGACATGAGCTATCAAGCCTTATACCGGGCCTGGCGGCCGGATCGCTTTTCGGCGGTGGTTGGCCAGGAAGCCGTGACAAAGACCCTGCGCAACCAGGTGCGGGCAGGGCACATCGGCCATGCCTACCTGTTCAGCGGAACGAGGGGCACGGGCAAGACGAGCACGGCCCGCATCTTTTCGCGTGCGATCAACTGCCTATCCCCGGAAGACGGCGAGCCCTGCGGCGTTTGCGCGGCCTGCGAAGCCTCTAAGCGCGACGCCAATATGGACATCATCGAGATCGACGCGGCCTCGAATAACGGCGTGGATGAGATTCGCGACCTGCGCGAAAAGGTCAAGTACCCGCCGCAATTCGGCAAATATAAGGTCTATATCATCGACGAGGTCCACATGCTGTCGGCAGGGGCGTTCAATGCCCTGCTCAAGACGCTCGAGGAGCCGCCCGCGCACGCGGTGTTCATCCTTGGCACGACGGAGCCGCAGCGCCTGCCGGCCACGGTGCTCTCGCGCTGCCAGCGATACGGCTTCGGGCGCATCCGCGTGGGGCAAATCGCCGAGCATCTGCAAAAAATTGCGAAAAGCGAGGGTGCCGAAGCCGAGTTTGCCGCGCTGGAGCAGATCGCCCGCCAGGCGGACGGCGCACTGCGCGACGCCATCGGGCTTTTGGACCTTTGCATGGAATTTGGGCAGGGGAGAGTCGATACTCAGATCGTTCAAAGCGCCCTTGGCAGCGCGGGGAATGAGATGCTCTTCGCCTTTGCGGACGCGCTGGCGGGCGGCGACGCAGGGCTTGCCCTGGAGCTCATCGACGGAAGAATGCGCGCGGGCGGCGACGCCGCGGTGCTTTGCCGCGAGCTTTGCGCGCATCTGCGCGGCATCCTGGTGGCTGCCGCCGCGAAGGATGTGGGCGAGATTTTAGACATACCAGAGGAAGAGGCAGCGCGTCTGCGCGACCAGGCGGAGGCCTTTGGCCCGGCGCGCGCCCTGAAGGCGCTGGAGCTCTTCGCCCAGGCGGAGCCCGAGATGCGCTGGGCGGCGCAGCCGCGCAGCGTGCTGGAGATGGCCGCCTTCCGGGCTTGCCGCCCGGAGGCCGAGCAAGACCTGGAAGCGCTGCTCGAGCGCGTCGAGAAGCTGGAACGGCTCGTCCAAAGCGGAGGCGCCGCCCGGGCGGCCGCGCCGGAAGAGGCGGAAACTCGGCCCAAAAAGGCTGAAAAAGCGCCCAAAAAAGAGGAAGGCAAGGCGCCTGCCGCGGCGCAGGCAAGGCCGCAAAACGACGGGGAGCTCTGGCAGGGGGTGCTCAAAAGCGTAAAGGGGGAAAGAATGCCCCTTTATATGCCGCTTCGCCTGGCGGAATTTCACGGCGTGCAGGGCGGCAGCGCGCGAATCGCGTTTTCGGCCGAGAACAGCGCCTTTATCGCGCTTTTTGATAGGCCCGAGAACCGAGAGTTCCTCGAAGGGCTACTCTCGCGCGAGTGCGGCGCGCAGGTGACGGCGCAGTTCGCCGTTGCCGGGGCGGAAGCGCCGCCCTCAAAACCCGCCGCCGATGCGGCGCTCGATCGGCTCAGCGCGCTCTTTGGCCGCGAAAACATCGAGCTG
>JAITTC010000105.1 GCA_031287285.1 Christensenellaceae bacterium | reverse complement strand
GCCGGAAGCCAAAGCCTCCGCGTCGCTCTCCCGCAGGGGGCGGATGCTCAAATTCGTCATCCCTTGGCTCCTTCCTACTCGCTTACGGGCACATAGCCCATCACTTCGATGATCTTCTTCCCCACTTCGCCCGTGATCGCCGCAAAAAGCCGCGCCACGCGCTCGTCGAGGGCCTCGCCCTCGCGAACGACGGCGTAGAACTCATTGAGGAAGGGGTATTCCTTCCGGGCGATGCTCTCGCCGCTGGGCTCCACGTCGTTTACGGCGAGGAGCCGCACGCCCTTTTGGGTATACATCCTCGATGCGTAGTAATACACCGAGTAACCGATCGCGCTGCCTTCGTTCTCATACGAAGCCACCGCGCGGATCAGATCGCCCATTTCAGACTGCCTCAGCTCGGCCGGGGCTTCGGCCATCGCTCTGCCCTGCATCACGAGCTTTTCCATCAGGGTTTGGCTGCCGCTGTTTTCGGGGCGCTGGAAGGCCACGATGGGCAGATCCTCGCCGCCAAGTTCCTTCCAGTTCTTGATCTTGCCGCTGTAGATGCCCTGCAGCTGCTCGGTCGTCAGGGATTTTACCGGGTTTTTCTCGTTAACGAGGAAGACGAGCGCGTCCCGCCCGATGGGCGTCATCAGGAGCTGCACGCCGCTTTCCTCGATCCGCCTCTTCGTATCCGGCGACGGCTCGTAAACCAGCAGCAGATCGGCCCTTTTTTCGATCAGGTTGTCGTAGCTCTCGTCGGTCGTGCTGTGGTCCGCCAGGAAGTCGAGCTCCAGCATGTCGGTGATGCCGGTGAAGGTATAGGCAAGCGCCTGCGAAAGAGGCCTCGTGGCGGTCGAACCGTCCACGATCGGGTACTCCTCGGGGGTCATGCTCTCAAGCGGCGCGGGCAGCGCGGAAAAGGGCAGCGGCTCGATATCGGCCGTCTGGGTTTCGGCGGGTTCCGCCGTCTTTTCGGGTTCCGCGCTTGCCGTGGGGCCTGCGGTTTCCGCGGGGCTCCCGGTCGCCGGGGCCCCGCTTTGCGCGGTGCAGCTCCCGAGCAGCGCAAGAGCCAAAGCGAGCGCAATCAGCGTCAAAAGCGTCTTTTTCATCGTTATTCTTCCCTTCGCGTTAGTCTTGCAGGCTGCTGAGCGTGGTTCTGCGCACGATCCAGCTGCCCTTTTCATCGATCAGCCCATAATACCTGCCGTAGCGCACCGAATACAGCTCCCCTTCGCCCCGCAGAAGCTTATAGCGCGGGGGCAGCACGGTCTGGCCGCCTTCGTCAACGAGGCCGCGCAGCGCCTGCCAGCCGCGCTGCTCCGTCACTTGGCAGAGCCTGCTCTCCACCTGTGAATCATTGAATTTCCATGCATTTGCATAGACCTGGTCGGTCAAAAAGCCGCTTCCGTCGGCCTTTAGCAGCGCCGCGTAGCCCTCCTGCAAATAGTTGCCGGCGCCATCCTGAAAGTCCATCTGCAGCGCCCAGCCGCCGGCCCAGCTTCCAAGCCACACGCTCGAAAGCTTCGCGCCCTGCGGCACGCCCCGGAAGGGCAGGGTCTGCTTCCCCCCGCCCGCAAGGTAGAGCACGAGGCGGTCGCTCTCTGGCACAAATACGTTGCCGTAACCCTCGAGCACTTTCGAGCCGCTCGGCGCGGGGCCTAAGGGCCGCAAAACCTCGCCAGTCCGCGAGTAGACGGCGCACTGGTAGCTTCCCGCCTCGTTTGACCAGCCCTGCACCAGGATGGGCGAGCTGTCGTCGTAGCTTACGTTGTATTCCTCCTGGGCGCTCGCAATCAGCGCTCCGTCTTCGCCGACGACCTTCCAGCCCTCCGCGTCGCGCCGGGTTTTCAGGCCGCCCAAGGGCTTGCTCTCTTCGCCCGCCGCCAGATCCAGCCACTCGATCTCGCCGCTTTGCCGGTTCACGAAGCCCGGGCCCCGCGCGTTCTGGCCAACCGCAAGCTGGTCGGTTAACTGGTCATCCACGGTGAAGTAGGCCCAGGTTTCGTCCCTGTTTTCGGACTTCCACAGGATGTTTCGGCCCAGATCCTCGACGAACATGGCGCCCGGCCCCTTTTCGTCTTTCTCGGTCGCGTAAAGCAGCACGCTCTCGCCCGCCCAATAGCCCATCTCGGCCCACTGGCAGGGCAGTTCCGCCTGGATCTCAAAGTCCTGCCCGAGGAAATACAGCCAGCTGCTTTCAGCCTCGCCGATGCTGTAAAAGTAGGCGATCCAGCCGCCCTCGCCGCCCCTGATCCAGCCCAGCGCCTTGCCCGGGGTGAGCTCGCTTAAATCGATCCTCTCCCCGCTCTGCAGATCGGCCAGCACGGCCTTTGGCCAGCCAGCCGCCGTGGTTTCATAGCGCAAAACAAAACCGTCCGCCGGGCAGTCGTACCAAACGCCCGCCTCAAATTCAAAGAGCAGGCTGCCGTCCGGCGTCATGAAGGCCGTTTCGGCCCCCTCCGCCTGATTTTCGCCCGGCATCGAAATCTGGGGTCTTGCCGTGAGCTCAAAGCCCACATCCCGGCTGGCCGCGCCCGCAGGCCCGCGCGGCGCGAGCCTGACGGCGCTCAACAGCTCGCGCGTCCATTCCGGGGGCGGGTTGCCGTTTCTATCTACGATCTCCGCGCTGTCGTCATTCGGGTAAATGATGTAATAGGGCCCGCCGCCATTCTCGCCCACAGCGCCTGCCTGCGGCAGCGCCAAAAACAGCAGCGCGATCCCGAGCAGGAGCGCCCCCGCCTTCCGCATCTCTTTTTTCATCGTCCTTTTCCCTCCAAAGCTTATTTTCAGCCATTTTATGCTTAAAGGCGGCCTGATTTAGCCACCTGCCGGCCCTTGCGCAAAGCCCGGTTCCCTTCCCCGTCCATCAGCCCGTATGCCTCCGGGTTCGCACCGTAAAAAGCTGCCCCTCGCGGGCGATGGCCTCGCAGACCGGCGGCAAAATCTCGCTGCACCAGCTCTGCTTCGCTCAAGCGCTGCGCGCCTCCCTCAGAAGGGCCGCGCCCTTGCTGCCAGAAGGATTCAAGCTTCCCGCCGGCCCGTTTGGGCTTCACTCGCGGTCTTTGGGTCAACCAAACCCAAAAAGAAACGGCCTACTCCAAACAGGGCAAGCTTCCTTCCGCCGCTTGGGCAGTCTTCATGCCAAGGCCTTCGGTTTCCTCCCCGCTCCGGCTCCAAACGGGAGCGCCCGCTCGGCCTGTCATCACGGCGAGCTCCTCCCCCGGGCCTTCGCCAAGCTCGATATACCGCAGGCAGGGCACGAACGCGCCCCCGCAGGGCCATAGCGGCCTCTCATCCAAGAAAACGAACTCGGCGGCGCCCGCGTGACTGGCCGGGCCCCTTACGAAGGGAGCGGCCCAGCCAGCCGCCGATTTTTCTATGGAGCTTCAGGCTCCTTTTGCCAAAAAGACCGCTTAAATCGCATTATCAGCCCTTTTCGAGCTCGGTCAGCGCGCAGGGGGGGGCCATGCCGCGCGCCCCTTTCATACTCGAAGAGAATCCCGCCATCCAGCGCTAAAAACGCCGTTTGGGGCTTCTTGCGCTTCCCGATTCTCCCGGCTGATGCCGGCCAGCCTCATGCCTTTCCCCTCTCAAAATCCCTAGGGCAGCAGCTCGCCCTCGCGCATCACCGCTTCCGCGCCCTGGTCTTGATACTGCTCCAGGAAGGTGCGGAAGACGTTCTGGCAGGTCAGCGAAGCGGAGGCGCCCTTGTAGCCGTTCTCGATGAACACCGCGATGGCGATCTCGGGCTCTTCAAAGGGCGTAAAGCCCACAAACCAGGCATTGTTTTCGAGGTCTATCTGGTTTTTCTGGGCCGTGCCGGTCTTTGCGCCGATCATTTGCTTGTACTGCGCGGGGTAGTCATCCCAGTAGCGCGCGGCGGTGCCGCCGTCTTCCGCGCTGATCACGCCGTGCATGCCGTCGCGGATCAGCTCCAGGTAGGTCTCCGCGCCCGCGATCTCCTCCACGACCACCGGCGTCTTTTCCAGAACGATCTTGCCGTCGCTCGCGAGGATCGAGTCCACGATCTGCGCCTGCAGCACCGTGCCGCCGTTTGCGATCGCGGAAACATAGCGCGCCACGCCGATTGGGGTCAGCTCCGTGATCGACTGGCCAATGCCCGTGAGCACCGTTTCGTTCAGATTCCACTTGATTTCGCGCAGGTAATTGGTGATGGTGTTGATCATGCCGTGGCTGTGGATCTCATAGGTGCTCAGGCCAAGCTCGCTTCTTAGGATGTTCTCCATCTCGCTTTGCTGGCCCACGATGCCCTTGTCGTCCCCATCGACCAAGACGAGGTCCATCAGCCTTTTTACGGTGCGCTCCAGGCCCTCTTCGTTGGTGAGGGTGCGGCCCAGGCTCTCGCTGACCGCATTAAGATGCTGCAAAAGCCTATAGCCCACGATGTTGGCCTTGCCGACCCTCTGCCCGGTGATGGGCAAGGAGGAATCGTAAAGAAGGTTCTGGTTGCCCACGCTGCCGGTCACTTCGCCCGGCAGTTCCACGCCGGTTGGCGAGGTCAGGCCAAGGCGCGAGGCCCAGCTCACCAGTTTATCGATGCCCAGCCGGTAGGTGACGTTATAAAAGTAGTAGTTGCACGAGTCGATGATGGCCTGCTTCGCATTCATGTGCTGGTGGGCGTTTTCGTGGTGCGACTTCCAGCACTTCGGCGCGTAGCTGTCGTCCGCAACGAGGATGAAGTGCCCCTTTTGGGCACTGAGAGCGGCTTCGTCCATGGAGTTGATCTGCTCGCCAACCGTCACCACGCCTTCCATCAGGCCGGCCAGCGCCGTGGTCATCTTAAAGACCGATCCTGGCGCTGCCTTGGCGGAAATCGCCCGGTTTAGAAGGGGCGCGGTCGGGATGTTGTATCTTTGGCTGTATTCCTCCGTCGTCATCCCGCGGATGAAGTCGTTCGGGTTATAATCGGGGAAGGAGCACATCGCCAGAATCTCGCCGGTCTTCACGTCCATGACCACCGCGGCGCCGGACTGCGCAAGTTCGATTGGCCGAAGGTCATATTTATCGATTTCCTCATAATAGCTCAGCAGGGCCTTCGCGTCGCTGTTGTTCTCGATCTGGTCGACCGAAATATCCCTCGCCTGCTGGATATTCGTGGCCAGCGATTCCTCCAGGATGCGCTGCAGGTTGATGTCTATGGTGGTGACGACGTTGTTGCCATCCATCGGGGCGATGTAGGCAAGCTCCCTCGTCACCGCACCGTTGGCGTTCACCTCCACCTGCTTTTTGCCCTGCCTGTACGAAACACTGCCCGTGAGCTGATCCTCCATCGTGCTCTCAATCCCGGCGACGCCCACGCGGTCGTCCGCCGAGTAGCCTTTGGCCGTGTATTCCTGCATCCTTTCGTCGCTGATGGAGCCCGTATAGCCAAGGATGTGCGAGGCGGTCGTGCCTCGCGGGTAGACACGGTAGCTGCTCTCAGCAATCGAAACGCCGGTGAGCTCCACCGCGGCTGCCGAGATCTCGGCCACGGTGTTAAAGTCCACGTTGATGGCGATCTTAACCGGCTTGGCCAGGAAGGCGTTCATCTGGATTTGCTGCCAGAGCGAAAGCAGCTTCAGCTGGGTGTCGTAGTCCTCGTCCTCAATGCCGTAGCGGGCGACAAGGGTGGCGAAAAGGTCCTCGGTTTTCACGCTGCTCACATAGAAATTCCCGCGCCAAAGCTTTTCCCTGGCGGCGAAGGTATCCTGGTTGGTGGTCAAAAAGTCAAAATAGCTCTCGCCCTCCTCGTTCTTCTTGAGCGAAAAGCCGGAAATCGTATGCCCGCCATGGCTTTCGACGATCTGCACGATGCGCAGAAGGCTCTGCGTGTATTCGAGCAGATCCTGGGCCTTGCGCCGCGAGGGGTCGCGGTAAAACTCCACATCGTAGCTATCTCTATCGTAGGCCAAAACCACGCCGTTCCTGTCAAGGATCATCCCGCGGCGCCCTTTGAGCGTGTAGGTCTTGTTCTTCTTGCTCTCTGCCATCGCGTAATACTCGGCCCCGTCGCGCATCTGCAAAAGCGCGAGCTGCCCCACGATCACGGCAAAGAAAAGGGCCACCAGCACGGCCACCGTCACATAGCGGCGCCTTCGCGCCCTTTCTACCCTTATCTCCATTTCAAATCCCCCTTGAATCTAGAGCCGCCCTCTTCTGCCGCGCGCGAACAAATCCCCGCCGTAGAGCTTCGAGAGCAAAAAGTGCAGGCCCAAAAAGGCGCAGGCACTGAAGAGGCAGTGAATCAGCGCCTTCAAAAGCGCCGCGCCCCAGGCGAAGGCCACATCCATGAAGAAGAGATAGGCAAGGGCGTAAAACTCCTTCAAAAGCGCCGCCAGCAGGAAGGCAAGGCCCGGCAAAACCCACTGATCAAAGCGCATGGTGCGCGCAAAATAGCCGCAAAGGAAGGCGGCAAAAAAATAAGATGCAGAATAAAAGCCCATGTGGCCAAAGAGCGCGTCGAGCGCAAGGCCCGAAAGCAGGCCATACAGCGCCCCGTGCCCCGCCCCCTGCAGGATGGCCAGCGAGCAGACGATTGCGAGCAGCAGATCGGGTTCCAGGCCGCGCAGGTTCAAAAAGCCGGCCACCGCGGCCTCGAAGAAGAAGCCCAGCGCCACCAAAAAGATGCTTGCGGGCAGCCTCACGGCGCATCACCCCCAGGGCTCAGGCGCATGACCAAGACGTCTTCTAAATGGGCGAAGTCCACGGCGGGGTCGAGCACCACGTAGCGCTCGTTCCCGACCTGGTCGCGGCTGATCGAGCGCACCGTGCCGATGAGCAGCCCCTTTGGGTAGATCGCGTCAAGCCCGGAGCTGATCACCCTGTCGCCCGGCTGAAGCTCCGCGCCGGCAGGCAGGAAGTGCATCTGCAAAAGCTCGTCCCGGTCGGTCAAATAAAGGCCGCCCTGGGCCACGCCGTTGTCTCTCGTGCGCTCCACGAGGGCCGCAACCGCGCTCCTTGAGTCGATCACGGCCATGACGAGGGCCGTCGAGTCATAGGCCTCCAGCACGCGCCCCACCAGCCCGGAGGCGCCGAGCACCACATCATCCTTCGAAACGCCCTGCAGCCGCCCCTTGTCGATGGTGAAGCTCTCGAACCAGCCGCCTGGTTCCTTGCCGCTCACCCGCGCCGCCATGAGATCGTATTCCGGCAGCTGCTCCACAGCGTTCAGCAGCGCGCGCAGGCGCTCGTTCTCGCTTTCGAGCTCGCGCATCCGCGTCAAATCCTGCTCGATGAGCTTTTTCTCTTCGCTCAGCTCGTCGAGCTGCTGGGTGAGCTCCATCTGCGTGCGCCTCTGCTGCGCCGCCGAAAAGCCCGCGTTCACCGCCCCGCTCACGGCGCGCTGCACGGGCAGAATGACCCTTGCGATCAAGGAATTGACGAAGGGAATCTCTATAAGTCCGGTCGTGGTCACGCCAAAGAGGGCGACCAGCAAACAGGCCGCAGCTGCGGCCCCAATCAGAAAAATCTTACGGCTTCCGCCGCCAAATCCGCTCATCTTTTCTTATTTCCAATCCTCGGCTTGGCTTGTAATCGCCCTGAGTCGCGGCATATCGGCAGCCAGGATGCCGGCGCCGAGCGCCACGCAGTCCAGCGGCTGCTCCGAGAGCGCCACCGGCATGCCCGTGGCGTTTGCGACCAAGATATCCATGCCGGAAAGAAGGGCTCCCCCGCCGGTTAAGTAGATACCGGATTCCATGATGTCTGCCGCAATCTCTGGCGGGGTGTTTTCAAGGCAGCTTCTCAGCGCGTTCATGATGATCGAAAGCGGCTCGTGCAGGGCCTCGGTGATCTGCTCGTTCGTGATCTCCACCGTGTGGGGCAGGCCCGTGATCAGGTCGCGCCCGTGCACCTGCGCGGTTTCGCGCCTGCGGGTCGAGATCGCGGAGCCTATGCCGATCTTGACCTCTTCCGCGGTTCTTTCGCCGACGAGCAGGTTGTATTCGCTCCGCAGGTAGTTGATGATCGCTTCGTCCATCTTTTGGCCGCCGCAGCGCACGGAGCTTGCCGTAACGATGCCGTTCATCGAAATCACGGCGATCTCGCTCGTGCCGCCGCCGATATCCACCACCATGCAGCCCTTCGCGGCGCCAACCGGCAGGCCCGCGCCGATTGCGGCCGCCATGGGCTCCACCACGATGTGCACGCTGCGCGCGCCGGCGTTGCGCACGGCCTCTAAAACGGCCCTTCGCTCCACCGGGGTAATGCTGTAGGGCACGCAGACCACCACGCGGGGCTTAAAGATCGGCACCGAAAAGTCGTTCGCCTTTTGAAGCAGGTACTTAATCATGAGCTGCGCCGCGTCAAAGTCCGCGATCACGCCCTCGTTCATGGGCTTGACCGCGCGAATCGCTTCCGGCGTTCTGCCCAGCATGGTCTTGGCATCCTCGCCGACTGCCACGACCTGGCGGCGGGGCTCGACCTTCACGGCCACCATCGCGGGCTCGCGCAGGGCGATGCCCTGCCCCGCGATGCTGATCACCACGTTTGCCGTACCAAGATCCAGCCCAATATTCTTGCTCCATAATCTAACGCCAAAGGCCATCGCTATGTTTCCCCCCGCCAGCTCTCTAAAATCGTTCTTCCATCGCTCAAAAGTCCAAAAATCCCCTCATTTTAAAGCTTGAAAACGCTGAATCCCATTTCTTTCAGCATCGACCTTAACGCAAAGAGCGAAAGGCCCATCACCGCGAAATAATCGCCCTCGATTTCCTCCACCAAGCTGCCGCCAAGGCCCTGAATGCCGTAGGCGCCAGCCTTATCCATCGGCTCGCCGCTCCGCACATAGGCGTGGATCTCCTCAGCGCTCAAATCCCCCATGCGCACCCGCGCCGTGACCGTCTTTAAAAGGCTTTTGCCCGTTTTTGCGTCGAGCAGGCACATGCCGGTGTGCACGAGATGCCAGCTGCCGGCAAGGCGCGCCAGCATCCCACAGGCTTCCGCCTCGTCTTTTGGCTTGCCCAGCGCCTGCCCGTCCACATCAACCAGGGTATCGGCCGCGAGGATGAGCCCGTCGCGGCGCCCCAGCGCCGCTGCCTCCGCCTTGCGCCCGGCCAAAAGCAGGGCTTGCTCCCGGGGCGCACCCTCCGCGCTTTCGTCCACGTCAGCAGGGCTTAGCTCGTATTTTAGGCCGAGCATCTCAAGCAGCTGCCTGCGGCGGGGCGAAGCCGAGGCCAGAATCAGCCGCCGCATCTATTTTCTGCCCCAAATGCGCCAATAGCACAAAATCGCCAGCAGAACGCCGATCATCGAGCCCAGGTTCATGCGCAGCGCGATGCCAAAGGTCAGCGTTAAAACGCTCATGTCGAGCACCCAGGGCGCCGCGGTGGTGCCAATATCAAGGCTGAAGCCCAGCGCCTGGGGCATGTAAGGCTCCAGCAGCAGCCAGAGGATCGACCCCAGAATCGCCCCCATGAACACGAATAGCAAAAAGATGCCCACTGGAACCTTCCGCAAGCAAAGCGCCTCCGTTCAGCAAATCTCGCAGTCTTTGCGGTAGTATAGCATAACCCACCAAAAAAAAGAAGCGCGCCGCCCCGCAAGTTGCGCTTTTTGACCAGGCACTCAAAATATAGTATAGTATGATATGAATTCGCGCGGGGGAGGGGAGAATGCCGCCATGAACGCCCTTGAAAACAAAGCCTTTTGGGAGGCAGCCATCCGCAGCCGCCATTCCTGCAGGAGCTATCAGCAGCTCCCGGTCGAAGAAGAGGCCATGCGAAAGCTCGAGGAATTCGCCGTCTGCCTTGATCTCCCCTTTGATTGGCAGGGGGAGTTCCGCTTCTTTCAAACCGCCGGGAGGCAGATCGCGAACAATTTAAAGGCTCCTCCGCCTTGCGCCGTGGCCTTCCTTGCCGAAACAGACCCCTTAAGCATCGCAAAAACCGGCTTCGCGGGCGAGCTTTTGCTCCTTTATGCCACGGGGCTTGGGATCAACAGCTGCTGGTTTGGGCATTACCTCCTTCCGGAGCTTGAGCGCTGCATGCCGCATCTTGGCGAGCATTCGGGCGAGCCCATGCCGGCCTTCGGCTTTGGCAAGGGCGAGGTGCCTGGCAGGCGCGCCATCTGCATTTCGCCCCTTGGCTACTGGGAAGAAAGGGGCCTGCGCCTCATCGACCGCCTTTCCTCCGGCCTCATGAGCTTTAAGCGCAAGCCGCTGAGCGAGCTCCTGGTGGGTTTGAAAAGCCCCGAAGAGCTTCCGCCCGGCATCCTTTACGCATTGGAGCTCGCGGCCAAGGCGCCTTCCGCCGCCAACACCCAGCATTGGCGCTTCGATGTGTCTGGCGATCACAAAACCGTCACTATCGCCTGCCTGCCGGGCTTTCGGCACTTCCGCTGGGAGCACTTCGATATGGACATTGGCATTTGCGCCTCGCATTTTTGGCTGGGGCTGCAAATGCAGGGCGTTCCCTGCCGGCTGGAGCCCCTTCCCGGGCCCGAGGCCGGGCATATCTCATGGAAATTCACGCTTTAGCCCAAAAGGCTGGGCGCTGGCTGCTCGGCGCGCTCGCCCCAAGGCTCCGCTGCCTTTGCTGCGGCAAGCCCTGCGGGGGAAGCGGCCTTTGCGAGGGCTGCCTGGCCGAACTTTCGGCCTTTTTGCCCGAAGAAACGCTCTGCCCCCTCTGCGGCGAGCCGGGCGGCGGGGCGGTTTGCCCGCGCTGCACAGCCCTGCGCCCGGCCTTTGCGGCGGCGCGCGGCCTCTTCCCCTATGAGGGCGCCGCGCAGAAGCTCGTCCTTGCCATGAAGTACGAAGGCGAGTATGATATTCCAGCCGAATTTTTCGCAAAGCGCTTCGAGGAATATCTCAGCCAGGCAAATTGGGAAATCGACGCGGTCGTGCCCGTGCCATCCCGCCTTTCGCATCTGCTGAAATACGGCTACAACCAGGCAGCCATCCCGGCAAGGCGGCTCGCCTTTTCGCTCGCCCTGCCGCTTTACCCACGCGCGCTTCGGCGGCCGGGCTTTGGCAAAAGCCAAGTGCGGCTTTCGCGCGCGCAGCGGCTCGAAAACGCGCGCGGCGGCTTCCTGCCCGGCCCGCAGGGCGGCAAGCTGAAGGGCAAGCGCGTTTTGCTCCTGGATGATGTGCTCACCACGGGCGCCACGGCCAACGCCTGCGCCGAGGCGATGCTGCGCCTGGGCGCAAAGTCCGTCTACGTGCTCTGCGCGGCGCGCAGCATCCTGCGGGAAGATAAACCGACCAAGGTCTAATTTTATGGAAGGAAGTGACCCTCCTATGCGGCAAAACGCTCCTTTTTTCGCCTAATCTCGTTCCGCTTCGGAACGCCAAAGGAGTGCAAAACCCATCGCTATCATCAGCCTTCGCAATGTCAGCTTTCAATATGAGGGCAGCCTAGAGCCCCTCTTCAGCCATCTAAATCTCGACCTTGAAAGCTCTTGGCGCCTCGGCCTCATCGCGCGCAACGGGCGCGGCAAAACGACGCTTTTGCGCCTGCTTTCGGGCCAGCTTCCCTACACGGGGCAGATCGTTTCCCCCCTTGGCTTTGCCTACTTCCCCTATGCCGTCGGCGATGAGTCCCTGCCCGCGCTTGAGGTCGCCCGCGAGGCCATCGCCCCCTTCCGCGCGCTGGAGCAAACCATGGAAGAGGCCCAGCGCGACCCTTCGCGCCTGAGCGAATACGCGGAAGCGCTTGAGCGCTATACCCTGGCCGACGGCTTTGCCATCGACGCCCTGATTAAGGCGGAAGCCGGCAAGCTCGACCTGGCGCAGTCCATTTTAGAGCGCCCCTTTTCGAGCCTTTCGCACGGCGAGCGCACGAAGCTCCTTCTTGCCGCGCTGTTTTTGCGGCGCGACAGCCTTCTGCTCATCGACGAACCCACCAACCACCTGGATTTAGAGGGCCGCGCCGCGCTCGCGCGCTATTTGCGCGGCAAAAACGGCTTCCTCCTCGTGTCGCACGACCGGCATCTGCTCGATTCCTCCATCAACCACGTTTTGAGCATCAACCGCGACGGCAGCTTCTCGCTGGAACAGGGCAATTACTCCTCCTGGCAGCTCAATAAGGATCTGCAGGATGCCTTTGAGCTCGAGCAAAACGAGAGCTTAAAAAAGCAGATCAGCGCCCTTAACGAAACCGCGCGCGAAAAGGCGAATTGGTCCGACAAGGTCGAGAAGAGCAAATTCGGCTCGCATACGGCGGATCGCGGCTACGTCGGCCACAAGGCGGCCAAGATGATGAAGCGCTCAAAGGCCATTGGGCGGCGCATCGAGCGCGCGGCAGACGAAAAGTCCAAGCTCTTGCAGCGCGTCGAGGAGGGCGGCGATTTAAGGCTCGCGCCGCTTAAATCCCCCGTCAAGCGGCTGGTCTTCGCGCGGGACCTGACCATCGATTACGGCCCCGGGCCGCTGTTTCCGCCGCTTTCGTTCGAACTGATGCAGGGCGAAAGCCTTTGCCTGAAGGGGCGCAACGGCAGCGGCAAGTCGAGCCTCGTCAAGCTGATCCTGGGCGAAAGCATCCCCCATGGCGGCGAGCTTACGCTGGCTTCCGGCCTCGTCTTCTCGGTCGTCAGGCAGGATGCCTCCGGCCTTGGCGGCCCGCTCCGCCGCTTCATCCAGGAAGAGAATATAGACCAAAGTCTGTTTTTTGCCATCCTGCGCAAGCTGGGTTTCGAAAGGGCGCAGTTCGAAACCTCGCTCTCGAACTTTTCGCAGGGGCAGAAGAAAAAGTGCCTGCTCGCGGCCTCGCTTTGCAAGCCCGCGCATCTCTACGTCTGGGATGAGCCGCTGAACTACATCGACTTGCCCTCGCGCCTGCAGATCGAAAAGCTGCTGCTCGATTTCAGGCCCACGATGCTCTTCATCGAGCACGACGCGGTCTTCGCCGAACAAATCGCGAGCAAAACGATTCTTTTGGCGTAACTCGGGCATGCTATTCCCGATGTTTTTAAGTTAAAGCGGAGGGAAAAGCCATGCTCTACGCGATCATCCTCGTCGTTCAGCTTCTCGTCACCGTGGTGATGGGGCTGTATTTCTGGCGGGCGCTGCGGCGCTCCAAGGCCGCGGAATCGCCGGCCGCCCGCTGGGATTCCAAGGCCGAGATGGACAAGATCCGTCAAATGCGCACGGTGCGCCTGAATATGCCCCTCAACGAGCAGGTGCGCCCCAGGGACTTTTCGGCCATCATCGGCCAGGAGGCAGGCATCGGGGCGCTGAAGGCCATCCTCTGCGGGCCAAACCCCCAGCACGTCATCCTCTACGGCCCGC
The DNA here is from genome assembly GCA_031287285.1 of Christensenellaceae bacterium. Classification (GTDB taxonomy): domain Bacteria; phylum Bacillota; class Clostridia; order Christensenellales; family UBA1750; genus JAITGM01. The sequence continues at coordinate 9,966 of JAITTC010000105.1, read as the reverse complement.
CCGGCGTGGGCAAGACCTGCGCCGCCCGCCTGGTGCTCGAAGAGGCCAAGAAGCGTAGCGACAGCCCTTTTTTAAAGGACGCTCCCTTCGTCGAGATGGACGCGACCTGCGCTCGCTTTGACGAGCGCGCCATCGCGGACCCCCTCATCGGCTCGGTGCACGACCCGATCTACCAGGGCGCGGGCCAGCTTGGCATGGCGGGCGTGCCGCAGCCAAAGCCCGGCGCGGTGACCAAGGCGCATGGCGGCGTGCTCTTCCTGGATGAGATCGGCGAGCTCCACCCCATGCAGATGAACAAGCTGCTAAAGGTGCTCGAAGACCGCAAGGTCATGCTGGAATCCGCCTATTATTCCCCCGGCGACCGCAATGTGCCCGGTCACATCCACGATATCTTCAAAAACGGCCTGCCGGCAGACTTCCGCTTGGTGGGCGCGACGACGCGCAGCCCGGAAGAGATTTCGCCTGCGCTGCGCTCGCGCTGCATGGAGGTGTTCTTCCGCCCCTTAACGGCTGCGGAAACCGCGCGCATCGCAAAAAACGCGGCAAAAGCCGCTGGCTGCGCCATGGAAGCTGGCTGCGCAGACTTCATCGGGGCCTATTCGCCCGGCGGGCGCGACGCGGCAAACCTCACCCAGGTCGCGGCGGGCATCGCGCTCTCAAAGGGGCGGCACGAAATCCGCCAGGGCGACGTGGAATCCGTATTGCGCGCAGGTTCCTATGTGAAGCGCCCCGATAAAAGGCTCGCGGGCGGCATGAGAGTGGGCCGCGTGCACGGCCTGGCGGTTCTTGGGGCAAACCTTGGCCAGGTGCTGCCCATCGAGGCCGTCGCCTTCGAAAAAAGCGGCGAAAGAAGCGGCGGAAGCCCCGAGTGGAAGGCCACCGGCATCGTCGACACCGAGCGCTTAAACGCGGGCTCGCGCACGATGGTCCGCCGCTCGACGGCAGCCGGCGCGCTCGAAAACGTGCGCTCCGTGCTGCGGCAATCGGGCCTGCCGATCGATCGCTTCGATTTGCACATCGACTTCCCCGGCGGCCTGCCCGTGGACGGCCCCTCGGCTGGCGTGGCCATGGCAATCGCCGCCTATTCGGCGCTCACGAAGCAGCCGGTGAGCGGCTCCATGGCGGTGACCGGCGAGCTAGGCCTCGGCGGCGAGGTGCTGCCCGTGGGCGGCGTGCCGGCAAAAGTCGCGGCCGCGCTGGAGGGCGGCGCGCAGCTCGTTCTGGTGCCCTGCGAAAACTATGAAGAAAGCTTTGCGTCAGAGCCCAGAATCAAGCCCATCGCCCGCTTTGCGGAGGCGCTGCAGCTCTTCCTCGAAGAGGGTGCCGAAGAGGGCTGCCCCGCGCCGCACGGCTTTGCGGCCGAGGCTCCCTTCCTCGCCGCGGAACCGAACTAAACCCGTTTTCAAATAAGGGCTGGGGAAGAGCAACTGCTCTTCTCCGGCCTTTTGCGCTTTTACCCTTGCTTCCTGTGCCCTTCCCGTGGCGCGACCAAAAACCATGAAGAAGCGGTTTTTATCCCGCCCTCTCTTCGCATCCATAAACAGAACGAAGTCTGTTTTTTCGAGTCCCTTTTACCGCTCCTCGCCCTACTCCCCGCCATCCGGGCGATCATAGCTGCGCTGCATTTCCATAAACCCAAACAGGATCTTTCGCTCTTCTTCGCCCAGCGCCTCGTAGCCAAGCAACGCCACTTCTAAGGCCCTTTCCACGCTCAGCTTCAGGGAGCGCATCTCCGCCTCCCCAACGCGCGCAAGCTCATTCCACGGGATCTCGCCGCCCGGGTAAACGACCTTCACGTCCGAAAAATCGCCGGTTTCTGAGCGCGGGAAGGCCCCCGCGTGCAAATCCTCCAGATCCGTGTTGTTGCGCACGCCATGCACCGCAAGGAATCGCGCCAGTTCGCGCAGCGCCTGCCGCCTTTCTTCGCTTATGCTCTTTCTTTCCAGCATGGGTTAATCCCCTTTCCCCTATAAAATCAGGCCTTTTCGCCCTCTCCCTTATCGCGCGGCAGGCGCACGATGAACTCGGAGCCCTTGCCGGGTTCTGACTCAACCTCTATGCTTCCGTTCATCTCAAGCGTCAGGTGCTTGACGATCGCAAGCCCCAGCCCCGTGCCGCCCATCGAGCGCGAGCGCCCCTTGTCGACCCGATAAAATCTCTCAAACAACCTTGGAATATGCTCCTTTTCGATGCCGATGCCGGTATCTTTCACGCGAAGAACCACCTCGTCGCCCTCCCGGCTTACGCCCACATCCACCTTGCCGCCATTCAGCGTGTATTTGATCGCGTTTTCGACGAGATTGATGAGAATCTGCTTTAAATGGTCCTCGTTGCCCTGAACGAAGCTCTCTTCCCCCTCGCTGATGGTCAGGCTGATGTCCTTGCGCTTGGCCGCGCCGCGCAAAAAATCGCAGGCTTCCGCCGCGTACTGCCCGAGGGAAAGCCGCTTCATCGGCACGCGCACGCGACCGGATTCCATCGAAGAAAGCGATAAAATATCGCTGATCAGGCGCGAGAGCCTGTCGCTCTCATCCGCGATGATTTTTAAAAAATACTGCGCAGCGTCCGGGTCGTTCACCGCGCCTGCCTGCAGGGTTTCAACAAAGCCCTGAATCGAGGTCAGCGGGGTCTTGAGCTCGTGGGTGACGTTCGCCGCGAAGTCCGTCCGCATCTGCTCGAGGTTTCTCAGCTGGGTGATGTCTTCCAGCAGGGCCACGGCGCCGACTTTCTCGCTCCCATGCCGCAGCGCCGAGGAATAGATGCGCAAAAGGCGGTGCCCCGGGTTGGCGCGCACCGGCAGCTCGGCAGGCTCCCCGGCAATTTCGCCCCCGCGCTGCATCTCCTCCAGCAAAACCGACTCTAGTCTGGCATTGCCGCTGGCCTCGAGCAAGCTCTTCCCCAGCGCCAGCCCGCTGATGCCCAGCATCTGCCGGGCCCGTCGGTTGATCCGCACGATGCGCAGGTCGTCGTCCACCGCCACAAGGCCGCTCTGCATGGAATCGAAGATCTCCTCCATCTCGGCATTCTGCCTTTCGAGGGTTTCAATGGCCTTGCCAAGCGCCCCCTTCATCCCCTCTACCGTTCTCACCAGGCTTTGGATTTCGGCCGGGGCATGCAAAAACGGCGTTCCAGCCTCCGCATCGCCCGCGGAGGCATGCAGGGCATAGCGCTCAAGCGCGAGGATCGGCCTTAAAACGGCCAGGTTCAGCGCCAAGATGAAGGCGCAGCAAAACAGCCCGCAAAGCGCGATAAACAGCAGCAAAAACGGGAAAACGCGAGGTGTATACGCCTCGCTTTGGCCAATCACCCAAAGCAGCCTTCCGTCTGGCAGCATAAAGCCCTTTCCCCGCCAGATTGCTCCGGTTAAAGGGCTCATGGAATGTCTCTCTTCGCCTGAGACCGCGGGCGCGCGCACGGGGTTATATTCGCGCCCAGTCGCAGGAGAAAGCACACTTGAGACCGCGGGCGCGCGCACGGGGCTTGGCAGCCCAAGGCCCAAAATCCCGGCAAAGGCGCCGTCGGTATCAAAGAGCGGGCTGCCATCCCTCGCGTAGGCCAAAAGCCGCAGGCCCGTCGCCTTCGCGGCAAACAGCATCTCTTCTTCGCCCGGCTCCCTGCCGCAAAGCTGCTCCGCGCAGGCCTCGATTCTGCCGAGCAGCTCCTCGTCGGCGTTGAACAGGGCCGCGCGCAGCGAAAAAAAAGCGGCAAGCAAGGCAAGCAGCGCGGCAAAGGCCGCGCTGCTTGCAATTAAGCGTTTTTTTAAGGAAATCATGGGGCTTTTATGAATCCTGATCCTTGTCTACAAAGCGGTAGCCCACGCCGCGCACCGTTTCGATGTAGGGCTCTTCGCCGAGCTTTTGGCGCAGATGGCGGATGTGCACATCCACGGTGCGGGTCTCGCCGTAATATTCATAGCCCCAGATGCGGTCGAGCAAGAAATCCCTCGTCAGCACCTTGCCGCGAGAGAGAACCAGAACCTTGAGCAGCTCGAACTCCTTCAGCGTCAGGCTCAGCTTTTCGCCGCCCTTGAAGGCCTCGTAATTCGTGATGTCGATCATGATGTCGCCGCAGCGCAGGGTCTGCGGTTCGCTCTCTTGCTGGGGGGCGACGCGGCGCAGCAGGGACTTGACCCGCGCGGCCAGCTCGCGCACCGAAAAGGGCTTGGTGATGTAATCGTCGGCGCCAAGCTCCAGCCCCAAAATCTTATCGACCTCATCGCCCCTTGCGGTGAGCATGATGATGGGGATGTTGCTGGTGCTGCGGTCGCCCTTGAGCCGCCTGCAGACCTCGAGCCCGTCGATGCCGGGAAGCATGATGTCAAGGAGCACGAGGGAGGGCTTTTCGACCTCGCAGCGCTTGAGCGCTTCCTCACCCGTCAGCGCGGTGACCACGTTATAGCCGGCGCTTTTGAGATTATAAGAGATGAGCTCCAGGATGTGCACCTCGTCGTCGACGGCCAGGATCATATCGTTGGGCATGGGTTCTTCCTCCTTCAAACGATTTTAAGCATTAAAGGCCATCAGGCCCTTTCAGTTTCTTCCCTTTGCGCGCCGCGCAGGCGCTCCAATTCCTCTAAAAAGGTATCGATATCGCAAAACGACCGGTAAACCGCCGCAAAGCGCACATAGGCGACCTCGTCAAGCTCCCGCAGGCGCTCCATGACCATATCCCCGATCCTCGAGGTGGGGATCTCGGTCACGAGGGAATTGTAGACCTGGGTCTCGATGTCGCGGACGAGCCTGTCCATATCCGATGCCGCGATGGGCCTTTTTTCGCAGGCCTTCACCAGGCCGGAGCGAATCTTATCGGGGTTGAAGCTCTCGCGCCTGCCGTCTTTTTTGATGACCATGATCGGCGTCTGCTCGATGGTTTCAAAGGTGGTGAAGCGCCTGCCGCAGGCCGTGCACTCGCGCCGCCTGCGAATCACGGAGCCTTCATCGGTCTGCCGGGTATCTAAAACGCGGCTCTCCGTCGAGTTACAATAGAGGCATTTCATGGTTTTAGCTCCTCGTTTAGGGCCTTTTTGCGCCCGGAAGGGAGGCTTACGGCAGCGCCCGCCCTCGCGGAGCTCCGCCATAAGGCAAAGATTTTCCCAAGAGCTAGTATAACCGCTTTTTCATCTATCGTAAAGCCTTTTTTGCGCGTAAAAATTAACATTGACGTCGAATCATGAAAACAGCCCGCTTTCAAGGGCTTTTTTCGCCTTCTACGCGAGAAATGCAAGCAGCAGCATCTCGATGGCGCTCTCTTCGCGCAGGCGCCCGGATTTGAGGGCGTAGTCGGTTTCGATGCAGCGGGCCAGCATCGCTTTCAGCTGCCCGGAGCCGTAGCCCCTGGCGCTTTCCGCCACCTTCCCGGCCACATAAGGGCTTAAGGCAAGGCTCTGCGCCGCCTCGCCCCTGGCCATGCCGCCCTCGGTCAAAAGGCATAGGTGCAGCATGCGGCGAAGCTGGCCGGTCAGCAGCGCCAGGATGCCAAAGCCGCTCTCGCCCCTGGCGCGCAGCTCCTCGAACATCGACAGCGCGGGCTTTGCCCGCCGCCCAAGCAGGGCGTCGAGCATCTGGAAGGCAGTGCTCTCGGCAGAGCGCGCCACGACTTCCTCCACATCCTTAAGGGCGACCTCGCCCCTGTCGCCCAGGTAGTGCGCAAGCTTTGAACTCTCGCCCTCAAGCCTTTCAAGCGGCGGCCCGGCGCGCAGAAGCAGCTCCTCCATCGCGTCCGCCGCGATGCGCTTGCCAAAGGCGTTCAGCTGCCTTTGCACGAACAGGGCCTGTTCGCGCGGCACGAGGAACGAAAAGCGAACATCGCCCTTCTTCGCGGCGATCTTCTTGGGCAGCTTCTTGCGCATGTCGGCGTTCCCCTTGACGAGGAAGACCAGCAGCGTCGTTTCCGGCAGGCCGTCCACATAGGCGCAAACGCGGTCTGCATCCTCCTCGCCGCCGCGCCCGGAGCTTAGGCAAAGCTGGCTTTCCTTCACGATCACCAGCCGCTTTTCGCTTAAAAAGGGCAGGGTTTCGCAGGCCTCTGAAATTTGCGCAAAGCCCGCCTTCTCGGGCAGAACGCTCTCATCCAAAACCCCTGCGCCGGGGGCTAAAAAGGCCTGGCGCAGCTGGGCCAGGGCGCTGAGCTTCACATACTCCTCCTCGCCGTCGAGCAGCAGGCAAAGGGGCAGATTCCCTTCCTTCAGGGCCAAAAAAAATCGTTTATAATCCATGATTATGGCGCAAAAAAGCGCGCTTTCAGCCCCTTTTCGCTCAAAATAACCTGAATGGCGCCCATCTCGTCGGTGCGGTAAGCCGCGATGCCCTTCTCTGTAAGCGCGCGCAGCGTTTGCTCGCTTGGCAGGCCATACGGGTTCGGCCCCACGCTGATCACGGCGATTTCAGGCGAAATCGCCCGCAAATTCGCCTCGCTCAGCCCGTCCGCGCTGCCATGGTGCGGAACTTTCAGCAGCTCGCTTTTGGGCAGCCGCAGGCTTTTTTGGCTAAACGAGTTGATGTCTGCGGTCAGCAGGGCGCTCCTGCCGCCGCTCGTCAGCCGCAAGACCAGACTAAAGTCGTTTTGCCTGCCGGCCTCCATCCTCTCGGGCCAAAGCACCTCGAATTCCATTCCATCATAGCACAGCCTATCCCCGGCCGCAACGGGCCGCAGCGCGGCGCCCAGGGCCTCGGCGCGCCGAAGCTCCGCATAAAATTCGCGGTCCGCTTCCAGCCCCTTTGGGTAGAGTATGGCCAAAACGCGCAGGTTTTGGCACAGGTTTAAAAGCCCGCCCGCGTGGTCCGCGTCCGCGTGGGTGAGGATGAGCGCCTCCACGTAAGGGTCTGCCGCCTGCAGGGCACGCAAGGCAGCTTCGCCGTCGCGCCCGGTGTCGATCAGCACGCTGACGCTTCCCCTGCGGGCTAGAATGCTGTCGGCGGAGCCGACCGACAGGAAGCTAAGCTCCGCTTCCCGGGGGAAAAGCGGCGGCAAAAAGGCGAGGGCAATCGCGGCCAGCGCGGCCGAGCAGCCGGAGGCCAGCGCGAGCTTCGAGCGGGCGCCAAGGGCCTTGCCTTCGCCCGAGCAAAGGTAAAGAACGAAGGGCCAAAGCGCGCTCAGCGCCTCCGGCGTTTTGGGCAGATAGAGCATGGCGTAGGGCAGGCCGGCGATGCCTTCGCTCAGGGCGTTCATCCAGAGAGAGCCAAGCGAAACGAGCGCGGCAGGCAGCGAAACCGGCAAAATAAAGCTCAAAATCAGCGTCACGAGCCCCAGGCAGACCAGCGCGCCTGAAAGCGGCACCAGCAGCAGGTTCGATAGCAGCGATAAAAGCGGCAGGCTGCCGTAGCATTGCAAGAGCGAGGGCAGGCAGCCAAGCTGCGCCGCCAGCGAAACCGAAATCGCGCTTTGCGCAAAGCGCGGCAGGCAGCGCAGCCGGCGCAGCCAGCCTTCGACCCGGGGCTGAAGCAGCAGGATGCCCATGACCGCGCTGAATGAGAGCTGAAACGAAACCGACAGAAGCTGCCTGGGCCAGGCGAAGAGCATGAGCCCCGCAGCAAGGCCCAGGGTCGAAAGGCCGTCGGGCCTTCTGCCAAGGCTTTGCAGGGCCAGCCCCGCGCCTGCCATAGCGCAGGCGCGCACCACCGAAGGCCGCGCGCCGGTGAGCAGGGCATAAACCAACAAAAGCCCGAGCGAGCAGAGCAGCTTGAGCTTTGAATGGTTGGGCAAAAACCACAAAAGAAGCCCGATCAGCATCGCGACGAAGCCCACATGCAGGCCGGAAACCGCGAGCAGGTGCGCGGCGCCGCTGCGTTGGTAGGCCTTGCGCAGTTCGTCGTCCATCTCGCCGCTCTGGCCCAGGAGCAGGGCCCGCAGCAGGCCCTCGTGCTCCGGCCAAAGCAGGGCAATTCGCGCTTCCAGCGCGGATTGCAGCCCTTCCAGGGCCGAAGGCGCCCTGCCCGCGCCCAAAACGCCCAAAATCTCGCCGTTTGCCCGGTAGCTCAGCCCCAGCGTGTAGGCATAGCGCCTAAAATCGAAGGCGCCGGGGTTTGGATCGTTTTGCAGGGGCGACAGCGTCACCCGCGCCTCGATCCTCTGGCCCTCGCGCAAAAAGGCGCCGCCCGAAGCATACAGAACGACCCCTCCGGCCTGACTGCCTTCGAACAGCGCATCCCGTATCAGCACGCCCTTTTCGCCCAAAAAGCCCGCGACCTCGCCGCTGAGCATCCCTTCCGCAGGCGGCAGGTTTGCAGCCGGCAAGAGCGACAGCCCCCGCGCGCAAAAAACGGCGGCATATAAAAAAGCGGCCAGGGCAAAAAGCAGCATCGGCCTGCGAATGCCGGCGCGCCCGCCGCCCTTTGACTCTCCCCCGCCGCCACGCATCCCTTTCGCCTTTCTTTTCGCGCTTATTCGCCGGAATGGAATCCGCGCCTGGACCTTTGCACATAGCCGCGCTCGCTGCGCGTCAGCGGCTCGCGCTCCAGGGGCCTGACCTGCAAAGGCGCGGGCCTTGCGATGGTTCGCCCGCCCGCATAATCGCGCCCCGCCCGCGCGGCTTCTTCGGGGATGACGCGCCTGGTTTCAGCCAGCGGCGCCGGGCCCCGAAGCGTTACGCCCAGGGATTCGTCCGCCCTCTGCCTGCGCGCCAGGTACTTGCGCAGGGACTCCGCGTCCTTCTGCTTGCGGCGCTCGGCGCGCCTCTTTTTCGAGCTCCTGCGAATCTCGACGAGGAGCCAGCCAAGCAGGAAGAGGAACAGCAAGCCAGGCAGCACCACGGCCGCCAGCAGCATCAGCGGGAAGCCGGAGCCGCTCTTTGAAACGAGCTGCCCGGTGGCCGCCGAAACGGCGAAGCTTGGCGATAGAAGGCCGCCGCCTTCCTGCGAGGGCGGAGGCGTGACGGCCACGACCTCGGTGCTTACCGCGCGCGCCGCGACCAGGGGCAGATCGATCGGCCCCATGCCCTCATACTCAAAGCGCAGCGTGGCCACGCGCTGGCCAGCCTGGATGGGGGCCACCAGCGTGCCTTCGGTGGTCAGCGTGGTGTATTCTAAAAAACGGCTCTCGATCTTGGCCTTTTCGGCCTTTGAAACCAGGATGCGCAGCCGGCTTAGGTCCGCGTCTTCGGCCAGGTTCAGCATGAGGTCGCCGCCCTCCGCCTTCGCGGCGCCCTGCACCGAGGCGGTATAGGGGTAATCGTTATACATCTCGGCCAGGGAAACCGAAGCGTAGCTGGCGAAGCCATAGTCAAAGAGCTTCTTGGCGTCCAGCCACTTGCCCTCGGCCGTGGTGCCCATCACCACCGCGATGAGGCGCATGCCGTCCTTCTCGGCCAGGCAGCAGAAGGTGTGCTGCGCGGCGCTCGTGTAGCCCGTTTTGCCGCCGATCACATAGGGCTCCGCGTACTTTTCGCCGCTGTCTGGCAGCATGGTGTTGGAGTTTTGATAGTTGCGCTTTTCGTGGGTGTTTGTGGCGCCCACGCTGTATTTTTGGGTGTGGGTGATCTCTAAAATCCCCTCGTGCTTGAAGGCCTCGCGCACGATCTTGGCGTAGTCCGACACCGTGGTGTAATGCTTTTCGCTCGTCAGGCCGTGGGGGTTTGCGAAATTCGTATTTTCGCAGCCAAGCTCCTTGGCGCGCTCGGTCATCTTCGCCGCAAAGGCGGAAACGCTGCCGCTGACCTCCTCGGCAAGGGTCGCCGCCATGGAGTTTGACGAGGTCATCAGCATGCCATACATCAAATCGCGCACGGTGATGCGCTCGCCTTCGTCGACATAGTGCTTCGATTCGCCCACCGCGGCGGCGCTCTTTGAAACCGTGATCACGGAATCGAGCTCGAGGTTTTCGGCCACGAGCAGGGCGGTCATCATCTTGGTCATCGAGGCCGGATATAAAACCTCGTCTACCTTCTTGCCAAAGAGGACGCGCCCGGTATCCGCATCGATCAAAATGGCGCTTTGCGCCCATAAATTGCTAGCCGAAAGATCCTCCGGCGAG
>JAITTC010000103.1 GCA_031287285.1 Christensenellaceae bacterium | reverse complement strand
CACCACCACGCCCATCGGCTTTTCGGTTTCGATGATGTGCATGACGTCTTCCTGCGTCAGGGGCTCAAAATAGAGCCTGTCTGCCGTGTCAAAGTCCGTGGAGACGGTTTCTGGGTTGTTGTTGACCATGACCACGTCGTAGCCCAGGCTCTTCAGCGTCCAGACGCAGTGCACGCAGGCATAGTCGAACTCGATGCCCTGGCCGATGCGAATCGGCCCGGAACCCAGCACGATCACCCGCTTTTTACCGCTGTTTTTCTCTGCGATGAATTCCTCCGCCTCGTTTTCTTCATCGAAGGTCGCGTAGAAGTAGGGCGTCTGCGCGTCGAACTCGGCGGCGCAGGTATCGACCATCTTATAGACCGCCTTCAGCGGCCTTTCGATGGTTTTTTTGCTGATTCTGGCAATCGCCGCGTCGGTGAAGCCAAACTCCTTGGCCCTGCGGTAAAGCGCGTCGCCAAGCGGCGCGGTTTGAAGCTCTTTTTCGAGATTTGCGATGTTCGTAAGCTTTGCCAGGAACCACTCGTCGACCATCGTGATTTTGTGGATCTCCTCGATCGTCATCCCGCGCAGGATGCATTCATAGAGCACGAAAAGCCGCTCGTCGGTGGTGATTTCGAGCTCTTTTTTGAGCCTTTCATCGCTCCAGGTCTTGAGCGTTGGCAGGTTGAGCGTATCCAAAGAGATCTCCAAGCCGCGAACCGCTTTGAGCAGCGCCGCCTCAAAGAGCGGCGCGATGGCCATGACCTCGCCCGTGGCCTTCATCTGGGTGCCCAGGGTTCTTTTCGCGAACACGAACTTATCGAAGGGCCATTTGGGGAACTTCACCACGATGTAGTCGAGCGTTGGCTCGAAAAAAGCGCAGGTTTTGCCGGTCACCGCGTTCATGATTTCGCCCAGGGTAAAGCCGATGGCGATCTGCGCCGCGACCTTGGCAATCGGGTAGCCGGTGGCCTTAGAGGCAAGCGCCGAGGAGCGCGACACGCGGGGGTTGACCTCGATCACCGCATACTCAAAGGATTCTGGGTGCAGCGCAAACTGCACGTTGCAGCCGCCCTCGACCTGAAGCGCCGAGATGATCTGAAGCGCCGCGCTGCGCAGCATCTGGTATTCCTTATCGGCCAGCGTCACCGCAGGGGCGACCACGATGGAATCGCCGGTGTGCACGCCGACCGGGTCGAGGTTTTCCATCGAGCAGATGGCGATCACGTTGCCAAGCCCGTCGCGCATGACCTCGAACTCGATTTCCTTCCAGCCTGCCACCGATCTTTCGATCAGAACCTGATGAATGGGCGAAAGCTCCAGGCCCGTGCGGGCGATTTCGCGCAATTCGGCCTCGTCTTTGGCGATGCCGCCGCCGCTGCCGCCCAGGGTAAAGGCTGGCCGCACGATGACCGGGTAGCCGATCTCCTTGGCGAAAGCCAGGGCTGGCAAAAGCTCGGTCACCACTTCAGATGGAATGCAGGGCTGGCCCAGGGCCTGCATCGTCTGCTTAAAAAGAAGGCGATCCTCGGCCTTGTCGATGGTTTCGAGCTTGGCGCCAAGGAGCCTGACGCCCTGCCTTTCTAAAAAGCCCTCCCTGGCCAGCTGCATCGAAAGGGTGAGGCCGCTCTGGCCGCCAAGGGTCGAAAGAAGGCCATCCGGCTTTTCTTTTTCGATGATGCGGCGAAGCAGATCGATGGAAAGGGGCTCTAAATAGATGGCGTCCGCCATGGCCTGATCGGTCATGATGGTGGCCGGGTTCGGGTTGACCAGGATGACCTCAAGCCCGGCCTGCTTGAGCGCCCGGCAGGCCTGCGTGCCCGCGTAGTCGAACTCGGCCGCCTGGCCGATCACGATCGGCCCCGAGCCGATGATCATTACCCGTCTTAAATCCTTGCTCAGCGGCATGTTGAGGCCTCCTCCATCAGGGAAATGAATCGGTCGAAGAGATAGCGCGTATCCTCGGGGCCGGCGCAGGCCTCCGGATGGAACTGCACCGAAAAGGCCGGGGTATCGAGGTATTCAAGCCCCTCGATCGTGCCGTCGTTTGCGTTGACGAAAAGGGCCCTGGCGTTTTGGGGCAGGCTGTTTTCGCCCACCGCGTAGCCGTGGTTCTGGCTGGTGATGTACATTTTGCCGGTTGAAGGGTCTCTCACCGGCTGGTTCGCGCCGCGGTGGCCGTATTTGAGCTTTTCGGTCTGGCCACCCATGGCCAGGGCCATGAGCTGATGCCCAAGGCAGATGCCCAGCATGGGCACTCTCGCCTCCATCACCTTACGAATATTTTGAATGATCTCCGTGTTGACCGCGGGGTCGCCGGGGCCGTTCGAAAGCACGATGCCCCTGGGCTCCAGCGCCAAAATCGCTTCGGCCGTCGTTCCGGCGGGCACCACGCGGAGCCTGCCTTCCACCCGATCTTCAAGCTGCTTTTCAATCCCGTGCTTATGCCCGAAATTCCATAGGATCACGGGGTTTTTGCCCTCATAGCCATAGGGCTCCTTCGCGGTGACCGCAGGCACCGCGTCCGGGTAGGGCATTTGGGCCAGTTCCCTTTGAAGGGCCTCTAAATCGCCCGGCAGCTTCGATAGAATCGCCGCGTTCATCACGCCCTGCTTGCGGATCTGCCGCGTGATCGCCCTCGTGTCTACTCCCGAAAGCGCCACGATGCCCTGCTCCTTCAAAAAGCCGTCTAAATCCCCCTCGCAGCGAAAGTTCGAGGGGCTTTCGCAGGCCGAGCGAACGACATAGGCCGTGACCCAGGACTTCTTGCTCTCAAAATCATCGCGGATCACGCCATAATTGCCGATCAACGGAAAGGTCTGCACGACGATCTGCCCAAAATAGCTCGGGTCGGTCAGGGTTTCCAGGTAGCCCGTCATGCCGGTCGTGAACACCGCCTCGCCGCGCTTATCCCCTTCTGCGCCGAAGCGCTCGCCCTCAAAAACCGCCCCGTTTTGCAGTACCAAATAGGCCTTGCTCATCTTTTCCCTCCATCCTCTTACCAAAAGCCGCTTCTTGCCTTTTGCCCTTCAAAAAAACGGCCATCCTCCCGCCGATTGTTTTCGGTCGTTGGCGGATGCGCCGTTTCTATTCGGTGTATTGTAGCACATCAAAGGCCCTTTTAAAAGCCTTAGGCCATCAATTTAACCAAAATGGCTTTTTGCGCATGGAGGCGGTTTTCGGCCTGGTCGAAGATCTCCAGCGCGTGGGCCTCAAAAACATCCTCGCTGATCTCTTCGCCCTTGTGCGCGGGCAGGCAGTGCTGCACCATCACGTCAGGCTTCGCCGCCGTTAAAAGCGCCGCGTTGATCTGGTAGGCCTTGAAGGCCTCGGCCCTTGCCTCGCGCTCTTCTTCCTGCCCCATCGAGGCCCACACGTCGGTGTAGACCACGTCCGCATCCTTCGCAGCCTCGAAGATATCCTCGGTCAGGGCGAACTTGCCCGGGTAGTTTTTGGCAAACTCCAAGACGGCAGGGTCCGGGCTGTAGGCCTTCGGGCAGGCGATGCACACGCTGAGGCCCGCCTTCAGCCCGCCCACGATCAGCGCGTTGGCCATGTTGTTCCCATCGCCGATGAAGGCGAGCTTGAGTCCCTGCAGCCTGCCCTTGTGCTCCCTGATGGTCTGCAAATCGGCCATGACCTGGCAGGGGTGCGAAAAGTCGGTCAGGCCGTTGATGACCGGCACCGAGCCGTACTTGGCCAGATCCTCGACCTCTTGCTGGGCGAAGGTGCGGATCATGATGCCGTCGACATAGCGCGAGAGCACGCGGGCCGTGTCTTCAATCGATTCGCCTCTTCCAAGCTGAATATCCGCCGAGCTTAGGAAGAGTGGCGTGGCGCCAAGCTGCGAAATGCCCACCTCGAAGGATACCCGGGTCCTCGTCGAGGACTTGCGAAAGATCATGGCCACGCTCTTGCCCTTCAGCGGCTGATACACCTCGCCCGCCTTCTGCTTTTTCTTGAGCTCGTCGGCCAGGTCGAGCAGCTCTAGAATCTCTTCCCCGCTCATATCGAGGAATTTCAAAAAATGCTTCATTTCATTTCTCCTTCCCCGGCTTAAAGCGCCTTCAAGGTCTCTTCCAGCCTGGCTAAACCCTTGTCGATTTCCTCGTAGCTGATCGTCAGCGGCGGAAGCAGGCGCAGCTTCTCTTTGGCGGTGAGGGTCAAAACGCCGAGCTCATTGCCCTTGACCACCACGTCGCGGCTCGTGACGCCCTCTAAGCTGGCGCCGAGCATCAGCCCAAGGCCCGAAACGCCGGCCACATGCGGGAAGGAGAGCAGCTTTTTTGTGATATACTCGCCCTTTTTTGCCACTTCGGCCAGGAACTCGCTGCTGACGCGCGACAGAACCTCGACGGCGCCCGCGCAGGCGATTGGGTTGCCGCCATAGGTCGATGCGTGGTCGCCGGGCACCAGGGCCTCTTTGGTCTTTTCGCCAAAGAGCACGGCGCCAAGCGGCAGACCGCCGCCGATGCCCTTGGCCATGGTGCAAAGATCCGGCAGGAAGCCAAACTGCTGGTAGGCAAGGAAGCTGCCCGTGCGGGCCATGCCCGTCTGCACCTCGTCTATGATGACCAAGATGTCGTTTTTATGGCAATAGTCCACCACGGCGCTCACATAGGCTTGATCCAGCGGCAAAACGCCGCCCTCGCCCTGCACAAGCTCCATCAGGATGGCGCAGACTCCCTGCTGCCCGAGCTTTTCGAGGGTATCGCTCCAATCGTTGGCCTTGGCGAAGACAAAGCCCTCGGTGAAGGGGAAAAAGTCCTTGTGGAAAACCATTTGGCCGGTGGCTGCCAGCGTCGTCACCGTGCGGCCGTGGAAGGAGTTCTCGAGCGAAACGATGGTGCTGCGCCCCTCGCCGTATTTGAGGAGGCTGTACTTCCTGGCCGCCTTGATCGCGCCCTCGTTCGACTCGGCGCCGGAATTCGAGAAGAAGACCTTCTCCATTCCAGAAAGCTCCTTCAGTTTTTCGGCAGCCTGAATGCAGGGCAGGGTGTAATAGAGATTCGAGATGTGCTGCAGCTTGCCAAGCTGGGCCGCGATGGCCTTTTGCCAGCCCTCGTCGCTAAAGCCCAGCGCGTTGACGCCGATGCCAGCCGTCAAGTCGATGTATTCCTTGCCGTCCGCGTCCCAGCAGGTGGCGTTTTGGCCCCTTTCCAGCGCCACCGGGAAGCGCGCGTAGGTGTGCATGATGGCAGCGTCGTCCCGCGCCTTGATCGAGTCGAATTGCATGGATTATGCCCCCTTATAAATCATGGTTCCGATGCCCTCGTCAGAGAAGATCTCGAGCAGGATCGAGTGCTCGATGCGCCCGTCGATCATCACGGCCTTTTTCACGCCGCCCAAAACCGCGTCCTCGCAGCAGCGCACCTTGGGGATCATCCCGCCGGTGGCCACGCCGCCCTTAATGAGGGCTTCAAGCTCTGAAACCTCCACGGCCGGGATCAGCGAGGAAGGGTCGTGAACGTCGCGCATCAGGCCCTGGATGTCGGTCATCAGGATGATGTTCTCGGCCCCCAAGGCCTTTGCGATGGCTGCCGCCGCCGTATCCGCGTTGATGTTATAGACCTGGCCTTTTTCATCGGCACCGACGGTTGCGATCACGGGAATATAGCCGTCGTTCATGGTGGCCAGGATGGGTTCCGTGTCGATCTTCGTAATGTCGCCAACGAAGCCCAGATCGACCTCCCCCTCGAGCTTTTTAGCTTGAATCATGCAGCCGTCCAGGCCGGAGAGCCCCATGGCCTTGCCGCCGGAGCCCGCGATGAGCTTGACCAAATCCTTGTTGGTCTTGCCGCAGAGCACCATCTGCACGACCTTGGCGGTTTCTTCGTCGGTGTAGCGAAGGCCGCCCACGAAGCGGGACTCGATCCCAAGCGCCTTCAGCGTCGAGGTGATCTCCGGGCCGCCGCCGTGCACGAGCACCACCTTGATGCCCACCAGGCTGAGCAGCACGATATCGCTCATCACGGCCTTTTTCAGGGTTTCGTCGGTCATGGCGTTGCCGCCGTACTTCACCACCACGACCTTGCCCCAGTATTTTTGAATGTAGGGCAGCGCGGCCGTCAAAACGCCGGCCTTCGCGGAATTGCTCGCCTGCACGCTCTTTCCCCCTTCTTTTAACTCCTATAATCGCCGTTGATCTTTACATAGTCGTAAGTGAGGTCACAGCCCCAGGCAGTCGCGGTGGAGCCGCCCTGCTTGAGGTCGATCTCGATGCGAATCTCTTTTTCGCCCAGAACTTCCTTGGCCTTTTCCTCAGAAAAGTCCACGCCAAAGCCGTTTTTGCAGACCTCAATCCTTCCCTTTTGCGAGGATAGGCTCACGTCGATCTTCAGAATATCGATCGTTTCGTATCTGTTCCGAAGCACCCACGACAGATTTTGTAACTCAACCTGAATCGGTCGCCCGTGCTTGGCG